>NZ_JBCEWQ010000022.1:0-79504 GCF_038448545.1 Streptomyces sp. CLV115 | reverse complement strand
GCACGAACTGGAGCGCAGGGACAAGGAGTTCGCGCTCATCACGATGTGCGCGGGCGGCGCGCCGCCGCATAGCTTCGGAGCCATGAACAACGACAACAGCCGTACGGAATATGCGACTTCGGGCGGGCGGCGGCGCATCGCCCGCCGGACGGCGGCGGCCGCCGCGGCGATGGTCCTCGCCGCTCTCGGCGTCGCACCGGCCGTCGCCCAGTCGCCCACCACCCAGCAGCCCACCTCGCAGCAGCCGGCGGCGCAACAGCGCGCCGACGCACCGGATCCGCGCGCCGCGCACGGCAGAGGAACCCTGCTGAGCATCACCCCGGTGGCCGACCTCGACCGTGCGGACGTCGCCCGGTTCCTCGCCTCGGGCGGCATGGACACCGCCACCGTCCGGCACGGACTGCGCGGCTACCGCCTCACCTACCGCACCGTCACCCCGCAGGGCGCACCCACCACCGCGACCGGCTTCCTCGCCCTGCCCAAGGGCGGCCCCCACCGTCTCGACCTGGTCTCCGACACCCACGGCACCATGGCCCACCGCGACTACGCACCCTCCGTCGGCGAGGACTTCGGACGCTTCGCCCCCTACCTCCACGCCTCGGCCGGCCGCGCCGTCGCCGCGCCCGACTACCTGGGCCTCGGCAAGGGGCCCGGGCGCCACCCGTACATGGACACCAAGTCCTCCGTCACCGCCTCCCTCGACATGATGCGGGCCGCACGCACCGCCGCGCAGCGCCTGGGACGGCCGCTCACCGGCGATGTGTACGCCGGTGGCTTCTCCCAGGGCGGCCAGGTCGCGATGGCCCTGGGCAAGGCGCTCGGCGGCGGCGCGGACCGGCACTTCAGACTCCGGGCGCTCGCCCCCGTGTCGGGCCCCTACGACATCGAACACGCCGAGACGCCCGCCCTGTTCGACGGCCGGGTCAACGACACCAGCGCCGTCTTCTACATGTCGTACTACCTCACCGCGCAGAGCAGACTGCACCCGCTCTACAAGGCCCCCTCCGAGGCGTTCCGGAAGCCGTACGCGGACATCGTCGACGGTCTCTTCGACAGCGAGCACACCGAGGAGGAGATCATCCCGGCGCTGCCCGCGACGCTCAAGGAACTGCTCACCGACGACTACTACCGCCGGCTCCAGGACCCCGGCGGCGGTCTGCTGGAGGCGGCGCGCGCCCAGGACGGCAACTGCGCCTGGAAGCCGGACGTTCCGGTACGGCTGTACTCCTCGTCCGGTGACACCGATGTCCCGATCGCCAACGCCCGCCACTGCGCCGCCGATCTGGCCGCCCGGGGAGTCGACGCCCCCGTCGTGGACCAGGGGCCGGTCGACCACAACACGACGTATCTGAAGTCGGGGCCGGAGATCGTGCGCTGGTTCGACACGGTGGCCGCGCGACGCTGAACGGCGTCGAGCGGTCGAGCGGCGGCCCGTGGGGGGTGGGCCCGTGGGGCGGGACGGCGACGGGGGATCCCCGGCCGGTCGTCCGGCCGGGGCCGCGTCGCCGCAGCGGCGGGGCGCGTGCGTGCTCAGTACGGCACGTGGGTGGGGAAGGTGGCGGTGGGGCTGAACAGCGCCGCGTATCCGTCTTCGTGGTGGCGGCGGTGCCGCCCGGACCGGCCGACGTCCGCGACCGGGGTCGCGAGCGTGAGCAGCCCGTCGTTGGCGAGTTCCTGTACGCGCATCAGCAGTGCCCGTACCTCCAGGCCGAGTTCGGCGGCCACCGTCTGCAGATCGAGGCCGGACTCCCAGCTCCACAGCAGTACGGAGTCCATGCTCGGCGACCAGACGACGGTGTTGTCCACCTCGGCCGGCGGGGACGGTGCCGGGATGTAGGCCAGGACCCCGGTGGTCGCCGGTGCCGGGGCCGACATCGGGGGCTTGGCCGGAGCCGGGGGCGCGGTCACGGGCGGCGCCTGCGCCGGGGGCTTCGGCGTGTCCGGCTCCGGCGCGGGGGTCTCGTCGGCCGGCTGCGGCCGGGGGCGTTCCGGCGTGGCGGCGGGCGACTTCGCCGCATCGCCCTTCGGCGGGGTCCGGCTGAGGAGTTCTTCGGCGAGGGACCGGGCGTCACTGCGGCCGACGGTGCGTCGAGCTAATCGCACCTCGCGCTCGTTGAGGCCCATCAAATCCGCGATCGAGCCGTCGTCGCCGACCGTGACGGCGAAAGCGGCCAGCGTTCGGCTCCGCTCCGCCTGTGTCTCGTCCAGCAGGGCCTGCGCCCGGCGCATGCGTTCGTCGCTGGCGCAGAAAGCTTCCGCCAGAACGGTGTTCCGCTCCCAGAATTCTCTTGGTTCCACGGAAGGGACAACGCGCAGGTGGCCGCCGGGAAAGGACGGACGAGCCAAATGCGCCTAAATGGACTAGCAGGGAAGCGAATCTGTCAATTCGCATCAAGTGGCTGTTCACACGGAGAGGTGACGGGGCCGGGCACGGCGAAGGCCCCGACCGGTGGTCGGGGCCTTCGCACAGTCCTGCGTACGAGCGCTCGGCGCGGTGCCGGTGGCCTGCCTGTGGCCGGCTCAGTACCAGTGGTTGGCCTGCCAGAACGACCAGGCGCCGCACGGGCTGCCGTAGCGGGAGTTCATGTAGTCCATGCCCCACTTGATCTGGGTGGAGGGGTTCGTCCTCCAGTCGGCGCCGGCGGAGGCCATCTTCGAGCCGGGCAGGGCCTGCACGAGACCGTACGCACCGGAGGAGGAGTTGGTGGCGGTGTGGTTCCAGCCGCTCTCGTGCTGGACGATGTTGCTGAAGCACTGGAACTGCGCGGCGTCGCCGATCATCGCCTTCGCCGTGGCCTGCGCGCTTCCCGCGACGGACGCCGGCGCGGCGGCCGGTGCGGCCATGGCCGGGGTGACGCCGAGGCCCAGGCCGGTGGCGCCGAGGAGCACGGCGGCGCCTGCGACGGCGGACTTGCGGCGGGCGGTGCGGGGCTTGGCGAGGATGTTACGGGCGAACGACACAGAGAGACCTAACGTCGGGTACGGGGGAGTCGCCTGCCGGTCCGGATGGTGCGGTCGTGCGGGTGGACCGGGCTTCGTCGACCGCGGTCCGGTTCGGCGGACCCGGCGGTGCTCGGCGACTCGTCCAGTGTTAGCGGCGGCGTTCAGCCATCGCAACGACCCCCGGTACGAGCCCGTCTCGTACCCGGACCCCGAAGACCCGCACGGCCCCGGGCCTGCCCGCCGCGTCGTCGCAGCTCGGCAGCGCCGCTCAGCGGGCCGTACGCCCCGGAGTGCCGCTACTACCCCGCATCGTGGAGGACCAAGGTCCTGTGGGAGCCCTCACTCGCGAGGAGCGTCGAATGTGACCCGGGCCTCGAAGGCGGCGCGGCGGGTGGCCCGGCGCAGCGCCTTCAGCAGCGCCGGACCGACGGCCAGGGTCAGCACCGCGGTGAGCACCGCCCGGCCCAGGTCCCAGCCGAGCGAGGTGGCCAGACAGTAGGCCAGGAAGCGGACCAGGTTGTCCGTCAGCGGATCGCCCGCGTGGAAGGAGACCCCCGAACCGGCCGGGGGCACGATCGTCCACCCGTACAGATTCATCACCGTGCCGTACGCGAACGACGCCACGAACCCGTACCCCGCGAGCATCAGCGACTCGGCCCGCCCGCGCAGCCGGCCGGGGCCCGGCAGCAGTCCCGCGCCCATCGCGAACCAGCCCATCGACAGCATCTGGAACGGCATCCACGGCCCGACCCCGCCGGTGAGCAGTGCGGACGCGAACATCGTCACCGCGCCCAGCACGAAGCCGAAACCCGGCCCGAGCACCCGGCCGCTCAGCACCATCAGGAAGAACATCGGCTCCAGCCCCGCCGTGCCCGCCCCCAGCGGACGCAGCGCGGCACCGACCGCGGCCAGCACCCCCAGCATGGCGACCGCCTTCGCGTCGAGGCCGTCGTCCGCGATCGTCGCCACGACCACCCCGACCAGCAGCGGCAGCAGCGCGGCGAACAGCCACGGCGCGTCCTGGGAGTGGGCGAGGCCGGAGCCGGGACCGGCCAGCAGCGGCCAGCCGAAGGCGGCCACCCCGACCAGGCCGATGAGGACGAGCGCGGCGATCGCCCGCGGCCCGAGCCGTACCGCCCGCACCCGGCGCCCGCTCACGACGGGTCTCCCAGCGCGGCACGCACCTGTGCCACGGTCAGCCATTTCTGCGGGGCGAGGATCTTCGAGGTCTGCGGGGCGAACGCCGGGGACGAGACCACCACCTGCCGGGTCTCGCCGTCCGCGACGACCTCCCCGTCGGCGAGGATCACCACCCG
Source organism: Streptomyces sp. CLV115 (assembly GCF_038448545.1). Lineage (NCBI taxonomy): Bacteria > Bacillati > Actinomycetota > Actinomycetes > Kitasatosporales > Streptomycetaceae > Streptomyces > Streptomyces sp. CLV115. Next base: position 75,245 of record NZ_JBCEWQ010000022.1, on the reverse strand, counting down.
GTGCGCCAGTTCCGCCGCGAGTTCCACATCGTGCGTGGCCAGGACGATCGCATGCCCCTGGGCCGCGAGGCCGCCGAGCACCGTGACCAGCCGGGCCTTCGCCGCGTAGTCCAGGCCACGGGTCGGCTCGTCCAGGAGCAGCAGCGGGGGCCGCGCGGTGAGCACGACGGCCAGGGCGAGGGCGAGGCGCTGGCCCTCGGAGAGATCGCGGGGGTGGGTGTCGTCCGGCACATCGGGCAGCAGCTCGGAGACCAGGGCCCGGCAGCTGCCGGGGGCGGCGCCCGCGTCGCCGTCCGCCGCGGCGCACTCGGCGGCGACGCTGTCCGCGTACAGCAGATCGCGCGGTTCCTGCGGTACGAGCCCGACCCGGCGCACCATCTCGCGCGGCTGGGTGCGGTGCGGGGTCCGGCCGCCGACGAGGACGGTGCCTGAGGTGGGCTCGACCATGCCGACGAGGGTGGCCAGCAGGGTGGACTTGCCCGCGCCGTTGCGTCCCATCAGGGCGACGGTCTCGCCCGGGGCGACGGTCAGCGTCACCCGGCGCAGCGCCTCGACGCGCCCGCGCCGTACGCCGAGACGCTCGACCCGGGCCGTGGCATCGGCGGCCGGTTCGGGCACGGCGGCGCTCCGCGCGCCGCGGCCCAGCAGCCGGTCCAGGACGCCGCGCCGCACGGGGGAGGGGGCGACGGGCGAGAGCGGGGGAGCGGCCGGCGGCACCGGGGCGGGCGGCCGCCCGGATGCGAGCCGTTCGCGCAGGTCCGCCGCCCGGCGCCGGGCATCGCGGACCGAGAGCGGCAGCGGTTCCCACCCCGCCAGCCGGCCCAGCGCGACGACCGGCGGGCGGACCGGGGAGACGGCCATGACGTCCGCGGGCGCGCCCACGACCGGGGCGGCGCCCGGCGACGGCAGCAGGACGACCCGGTCCGCGTACTGGACCACCCGCTCCAGCCGGTGCTCCGCCATCAGAACCGTCGTACCCAGGTCGTGCACCAGCCGTTGCAGCACGGCCAGGACATCCTCGGCCGCCGCCGGGTCCAGCGCGGACGTCGGCTCGTCGAGGACCAGGACCTTCGGGTGCGGGGTGAGCACGGAGCCGATCGCGACCCGCTGCTGCTGGCCGCCGGAGAGCGTGGCGATCGGCCGGTCGCGCAACTCGGCCAGCCCCAGCAGGTCCAGGGTCTCCTCGACCCGCCGCCGCATCACGTCGGGGGCCAGGCCCAGCGACTCCATGCCGTAGGCCAGCTCGTCCTCGACCGTGTCGGTGACGAAGTGGGAGAGCGGGTCCTGCCCCACCGTGCCGACCAGATCGGCGAGTTCGCGCGGCTTGTGGGTACGGGTGTCGCGGCCGTCGACCGTGACCCGGCCGCTCAGCGTGCCGCCGGTGAAATGCGGCACCAGACCGGAAACGGCACCCAGCAGTGTCGACTTGCCGACCCCGGACGGGCCGACGAGCAGCACCAACTCGCCCTCGGGGACGGTCAGATCGACCCCCGACAGGGTGGGGCGCCCGGTCCCCTCGTAACGCACCGAGACCTGCTCGAACCGGATCACTGGATCTCCTTGGAATTCGGCGCACCGGCCGGCGCAGTACCCGTCGGCGCAGCACCAACCGGCGTACCCACGGCCGCAGCACCCGTCGGCGCAGCGCCCACCGGCGTACCCACCGGCGGCGGCACCGGCGCCACCACCGCGGGCAGCAGCCCGATCAGCACCGCCGCCGCCGGCCACAGCGGAAGCACCGGCGCGGTCAGCGGGACGACCCCCGGGTGCAGCGCCTCCCCGTAGGCGCCGCCCGCCCAGATCATCGCCACCGCCACCACGACGCCCGAACCCGCCACCAGCCAGGCCCGCACCCCCCACCGGTCGGGCCGGTAGCGGGTACGGACCGAGCGGGCCCCGCCGAGCCGCAGCCCGGCCAGCGCGGCGACGAGCCCGGCGATCAGCAGCGGCACCCCGTACACCGCGCCCTGCGCGGCCAGCAGCCCGTACGTACCGGCGCACACCCCGAGCAGTCCGCCGAGCGTGAGGACGTTCGTGGTGCGGCGGACCGCGGGCGGGACCTGGGCGGTGCGCCCGTAGCCGCGCGCGTCCATCGACGCGGCCACCGCGATCGAACGCTCCAACGCGCCCTCCAGGACCGGCAGTCCGATCTGGAGGACCGCCTTGATACCACCGGTCGGACGGCCCCGCAGCCGCCGAGCGGTGCGCAGCCGCATCACATCGGCGACCATGTTCGGCGCGAACGTCATCGCGACGACGACCGCGACGCCCGCCTCGTACAGCGCACCGGGCAGCGACTTCAGCAGCCGGGCCGGGTTGGCGAGCGAGTTCGCCGCACCGACACAGATCAGCAGGGCCGCCAGCTTCGCCCCGTCGTACAGCGCGAAGACCAACTGCTCGGTGGTGACCCGGCCACCGAGCCTGACCCCCTGCGCCCAGTCGGGCAGCGGCACCTCGGGGAGCGTGAACACCGTGTGCGTACCGGGGATCGGGGAACCCAGGAACACGGAGAAGACCAGCCGCACAGCGACGACGAACAACCCGATCCGGATGAACGCCCCGTACGAACGGGCCCACGGCGCGTCCGTACGGCGCGCGGCCACGACGTAACCGGCCACCCCCACCAGCAGCCCGAGCAGCAGCGGATTGGTGGTCCGGGACGCGGCGGTGGCCAGGCCGAGCGCCCACAGCCACCAGGCCCCGGCGGGCACGGCGTTGCTCCGGGTCGCCTCGGGAGCGCGCAGCGGACGACGCCGTGCCGGGACGGCGGAGCGGGTCCGGGCGGTCATCCGCGGCGGCGGCGGGCCTGCACGACCGCGGCGATGCCGAGGAGGAGCACGGCGCCGACCCCGACGAGCACCCCGGCGGACGGGCCGCCGGAACCGCCCGAGGTGCCGGAGGCCGCGGATCCGGCCGGTGACGCGGCGGCGGACGCGGCGGCGGACGCGTCGGGCGTGCCATTGCCGCTGCCGCTGCCGGAGACCTGTTCGCCGCAGCCCGAACCCGGGTAGCCGGAGATGGCGCAGAGCATCGCGTCACTGTTGTAGCGCAGCGGCTTCGCCACCGAGGCGAGCGCCTCCGCGGCGCTCGCGTCCGGTGCGACCCGCGCGCACGCGGTGCGCGGCGCGGGCGGCTTCTCACCCGCCGGGGCGTCCGCCGCCGTGCCCGGGTCGATGACGAGCGCGATCCGCTTGGTGCCGTCCTCGGCCGGGGTGTCCGCGCAGATCTTCGTGAACTCCGCGGCGCGGCGCGGCTTCGCCGAGTCCTGGGAGTCCTCGCTGACCGAGAACCGGAAGCCCTGCACCGCCCCGTCGTCCGGCCGGACGAGCGACGGGCCCTGGGTGGCATACGTCCAGCCGGAGCCGGAGCCCTCCCAGAACGACCAGTACCGGTACCCGGCCGCCTGGGCCGGTCCCGCGCCGAGCACGGCCAGGACGGCGCCCAGGACCACCAGCAGCGCGGTGGCCCGCCCCGCGCGCCTCACGGCTGCCTGTTCTTCCGGCGACCGCTGATCAGGAAGAACGCGATGGCCGCGAGGACGAGGGCGATGCCGACGTACCACCACACGCCCCCGATCACGTCGTCGCCGCTGTGGACCTGGTCCTTCTCCGTGGCCTCGTACCCGGTGTCGGCGGACGGGTCGGGCGTCACGACGGAGGCGGGTTCGGGGCCGGCCGCGTTGAGCCGGGCGACCAGGTCGACGCCGCCGAAGTCCCGGGCGTCGTTGCCGGTCGCGTGGGCGGCCAGGACCAGCTGGGCGTAGGCGGCGGGGCCGTTCTGGCCGGCCCAGTCCGCGGAGTTCTTCTTCAGCCAGTCGACGGCTCCGGCCGCCTTGTCCTGGTGGCCGGCCGCGGAGAGCGCGACGACCGCGTCGGCGGTGTTGCCGAAGTCGGGCTGCGGGGTGGTGTCGGTGGCACCGGGCATCGGCGCCAGGTTCAGGTGGCCGCTGCCGGCGAGGGCGCCGGTGAGGTAGTGGGCGCCGTTCTGGGCGGCCTGCTCGGGCGTGAGCCCGGAACCGGACCGGCAGGTGGGCGCCTTGCCCGCGGCGTTGTTCCCGACCGCCAGAGCCTTGCCCATCGTGCCGAGGACGGCGGCCGCGGTGGCGTCCGCGTTCGCGGCGAGCCCGCCCTTCTTGTCGGGCTGGTAGGCGAAGGCGCCGCCGTCCTTGCCGCCGCACGGGAGGGCGAGGGCGAGCAGCGGGTCGTAGGGGGTCTTGCCATCGGGGGTCGTGATGTCCGCGAGGCGCTGCCCCTGACGGGCGAGGGCGCCGATCACCAGAGAGGTGGAGTTGGCGTCACTGGGCGCACCCGCGGTGTAGCCCCAGCCGCCGTCCTCGTTCTGTACGGACTTCAGCCAGCGCACCGAGTCGTTCACGGTCTCGCGGTGCCCGCCGACCTCGACCAGCGCCTGGGCGGCCGCCGCGGTGGCATTGGTGTCCCGCACCGTCTTGGCGTCGCACGGCTGGGCGGCGTCGGGCCGGTACGCGGCGTAGGAGCCGTCGGCGCACTGCTGGCCGATCAGCCAGTCCACCGACTTCGCGGCCGGGGTGACCCCTTCGAGCCGCTGCGCGAGGAAGGCCAGGGACTGCCGCCACACCCCGTCGTAGGTGGGGTCCTTCGTGCCGTACAGCCCGGACGGCAGCGCGACGGACGGCGAGGGCGAGGGGGACGGCGCTGCCACCGCGACCGGCGCAGCGGCCGCGCAGAGCACGGCGGCGGTGGCGGCGAGCGTTGCTGCGCTGCGACGTACGGTCATGGCGGGCGGGGCCTCTCCTGCGGGGTGAACCGGGCACAGGCACGCTCAGGCACCAGGCTCCGACCCCGTGTACCTCGACGGTGCCGACCACCGGGGGATCCGGTGGTCCGAGCCGGTCACGACCGCGGACAGGGCATTCCGACTCACCGCCTGCGAAGACGGTTCACGGCTGCGTGGTCAGTGCCGGATTCGCACCGGCTTCCCCCTGAACGGGCATGATGACGACCCGCACACTCTACCGGGCGGCACCACCCGGACTCCGGGCCGGGAGGAGCGCCCCGTACGTGTCACTGCTCACGTACGCGCCCTGCCCGCGCAAGCGCGCCCCTGCCCACGTAAGCGAAACCACACGCACCCCACTCACACCACTCACACCACGCACACCGCCCCACCGCTCACACCGCTCACACCGCGAGGTAGGCCACCGGCTCGCTCCCCGGCACCGCCTCCGCACGCCCCAGCTTCACCAGCCGCCGCAGATGCGCCTCCGCCTCCGAGACGGCGATGTTCCGGGAGCCGTGCGGGATCTGCTCCCAGGGCCGGTTCCACTCCATCCGCTCGGCCAGCTCCCACGGCGTCAGCGGCTCCGCCAGCAGCCCGAGCAGCCCCGTCAGCCGCTCCTCGTGATGCCCGAGCAGTTCCTGCACGCGCCCCGCCGCATCGGTGAAGGCGTACTGATGGGCGGGCAGCACCTCGGCGGCCCCGAGCCTGCCGATCCGCTCCAGCGAGTCGAGGTAGTCACCGAGGGGATCGGTGGCCGTCGCGTCGTCCGGGTCCTCGTACAGCCCGATGTGCGGACTGATCCCCGGCAGCAGATGGTCCCCCGAGAAGAGCCGTCCCCGCCCCGGCAGATTGCCCGGGTGCTCCTCCTCCAGGTGCAGGCACACATGCCCGGGCGTGTGCCCCGGTGTCCAGATCGCCCGCAGCCTGCGCCCCGCCAGGTCCAGCAGCTCGCCCGGCACGATCTCCCGGTCCGGGAGCGCGGCCCGCAGCCCCGGCAGGGTGCGTGTCCGGCTCCGGCCGGCCGCGGCGGCCCGCAACGGCGCGAGGTGCTCCTCGGGTGCTCCGACCGCGGTGAGTTTGGCCGCGAGATAGGTCAGCCACCTGCCGGGTTCGGACTCCCGGGTACGGCGCACGATCGCGGTGTCCGCCGCATGCATGGCGATCCAGGCCCCGGAGGCCTCGCGCACCTGCCCGGAGAGCCCGTGGTGGTCGGGGTGGTGGTGGGTGATGACCACACCGTGGATGTCGGCCATCTCCGTGCCGACGGCGGTGAGTCCGGCGCCGAGCGTGTCCCAGGCCTCGGGATCGTCCCACCCGGTGTCGATCAGCACCGGGCCCCGATCGGTGTCCAGGACGTGTACGAGGGTGTGGCCGAGCGGATTGTCCGGGATGGGCACCTTGATGCTGTGCACGCCCCCGCCGTGGTCGGTCACCTGCGTCATGAGGTCCCCATCTCTCTGGACGGCGTACGGGTTCGCGGCTCCGATGCGTCGCCCCACTGTAACGAGAACTTGTTCCAGTAGTAGCCCTGGTCGACCATCTGGTTCGGGCGTACCTGCCGAGCCGGGCGATCACCCCAGGTGCGGCGTCGCTCGGTTCGCCCGGAAGTGGTCGATCCTCAGCCGCTGGGTGTGGTGCATGGGCAGCGCGTCCAGTTCGTCCGGGGTGACGAATCGGAGGTCCGTCGACTCGCCGGAGATGCCCAGTTCGCCGCCGATGATGCGTGCCGTGAACACCACAGCGAACTGGCGGCGAACCTCACCGTCGCTGTACGCGATGACATGCTTCGGGTCCGTGTATGTGCCGACGAGCCCGGTGATCTCGACATTGAGCCCGGTTTCCTCCCTGACCTCCCGGACGGCGGTGCCGGGCAGTGAGTCGGTCAGGTCCATGCCCCCGCCCGGCAGGGCCCAGAGTCCGTTGTCCCGCCGTCGCTGCATCAGGATCCGTCCCGCCTCGTCCGTCACCACGGCGGAAGCGGCCACGACCAGGCTGTTGGGCTTCGGCGCGTTCGGGTCGTCGTAGAACTCGGTCCGTGCCATGGGTTCACCTTTCCACGGGTGTGGCCGTGTCCCACGTGGCGCTGAAACTGTCCGCGTACACGTCGAACATGCCGCCCCCGCGATTGCGCCGCAGGTGCCACACGGGTGCCCGGTAGGCGTTGACGCCCCAGGCGTGCGTGTTGACCAGCATCTGGTCGTCGGCCCGGTACAGGCTGTTGTAGAGAGTCGTCCCGTGCGTGCGCAGTTCGATGCCGGGTATGTCGGTCAACTGCCGGTAGTGCATGAGCGCCAAGCGGCAGCGGGACTCGATACCGTGGCCGAACTTCTCCTCCTTTCCGCGCTGTTGGACATTGGGGCTGTCCGCTTCACCGATGGCGATGCGGACGGCGCAGCCTTCGGTCGCGCGCTTGCGCAGCAGGTCATTGAGTCCGGGATACGCCTCGTGGAGGAACACGGCTGCGTAGACCAGTACGTCGATCTGTCGGCGTGCCGCGGCGAAGAGGTCCACAAACATGGAAACGGGAAGGTCTGCCCGCTGTTCGTAGAGTGCCAGGAGCTCGGAACTCACGCCACGCGCGGCGCGTGCCTGGCGGAGTGCCGGCCACAGCGCGTGTACGTCTTCCTTCAAGGTCTCGGCGGCCTTCAGTGCTGTTGCCCGCCGGGGGACGCGCCCGAGGTTGACCCATCTTTCAACGCTCTTGGGGTCGACACCCGTCGCTTCGGCCAGGCCTGCGTGAGTCCACCCCCCGGCTGTCATGGTGGCTCGCAAGCGCTCGTTGGGCATGCAGGTGGCTCCCTCGGGGGTTCGCTGACATTGCAGGGACGTTCTACCTCCTGTGGGACGTCCCGAAGTGGGAAATGTGCGAGGTTCCTACGTCCCGGTGACAGGCGCGACGATCGCCCGACCAAATGGCGTGCGAGGAGAGTGTTCATGTCTGATTCGACCCATCACCGACCGTCCGTCGACCATTCCCCGTGGTTCGGCACCGACCCGGTGCCGGAGCCCGGGTGTGATGTGTGCGGGGCCTTGGCCGGGGAACGGCGTCGGGCACGGTCCGAAAGTGACCTGTCGAGGGTCAGCGCCGTGAACGTGGAGATCCGGCGCCACCCGCACGCGAAGCGGCGGGGGCGTTCATGACCTCGGCGGGAGAGCGCCTGATCTCTTCGCGCCACGGCCTGTGTGCGGGGCACCACCCGATCCGGTACGGCCCGGTGATCCCGGCGGGCGCTGTCGCGGTCGTGGACTACTGGAACTGGAACTGGTATCAGTTCTGACACAGAGTCAGATATTGGGGCGGGTACGCACCGGTTCGCGGGAGGCAGCAGCCATGACCGAGCTTGTCGAACACGGAAAACTGTTCATCGGCGGGGAGTTGGTCGATCCGCTGGGCCGGGAAGTGATCGAGGTCGTCTCGCCCCACACCGAGCAGGTCATCGGCCGGGTGCCGCACGCCTCCCGGGCGGATGTGGACGCGGCCGTCGCCGCCGGGCGACGGGCGTTCGACGAGGGGCCCTGGCCCCGGATGAGCCTGGACGAGCGGATCGCGGTGGTGACCAGGATCAAGGACGCGTTCGCCGTCCGGTACGAGGAGATCGCCAGGGTCATCAGCTCGGAGAACGGCACCCCGTACACGTCGAGCGTCATGGTGCAGGCGCTCGCCGCGATGATGGTGTGGGACTCGGCGATCACCGTGGCCCGGGACTTCCCGTACGAGGAGCGGCGGGCCGGGGCACTCGGACCGCTGCTGGTGCGGCGGGAGCCGGTCGGGGTGGTCGCGGCCGTCGTGCCGTGGAACGTTCCGCAGTTCACCGCCGCCGCCAAGCTCGCGCCCGCACTGCTGGCGGGCTGCTCCGCCGTGCTCAAGGTCTCGCCCGAATCCCCGCTGGACGCCTACATCCTGGCCGAGATCGCCGCCGACGCCGGGCTGCCGGAGGGCGTGCTCTCCATCCTTCCGGCCGACCGCGAGGTCAGTGAGTACCTGGTCGGGCATCCCGGCGTGGACAAGGTGTCGTTCACCGGGTCGGTGGCCGCCGGGCGCCGGGTGATGGAGGTCGCCTCCCAAAACCTCACCCGCGTCACACTGGAGTTGGGCGGCAAGTCCGCCGCGGTGATCCTTCCCGACGCCGATCTGGACGCCGCCGTCGCGGGCATCGTCCCCTTCGCCTGGATGATCAACGGCCAGGCGTGCGTGGCCCAGACGCGCATCCTCGTCCCGCGCTCCCGCTACGACGAGACGGCCGAGGCGTTCGCCGCCGCGGCGTCCGCGCTGAAGGTCGGCGACCCGCTCGAGCCGGCCACCGAACTCGGCCCCCTGGTCGCACGGCGCCAGCAGCAGCGCTCGCTCGACTACATCCGGATCGGCCAGGACGAGGGCGCCAAGATCCTCACCGGCGGCGGCCGCCCGGCGTCCCAGGAACGGGGCTGGTACGTCGAGCCGACCCTCTTCGGCGACGTCGACAACTCGATGCGGATCGCCCGCGAGGAGATCTTCGGCCCCGTCATCTGCCTGCTGCCGTACGGTGACGAGGAGGAGGCCGTACGGATCGCCGACGACTCCGACTACGGGCTCAGCGGCAGCGTCTGGACCGCCGACACCGAGCGCGGCATCGACATCGCCCGCCGCGTCAGAACGGGCACGTACAGCGTGAACACCTTCAGCCTCGACATGCTCGGCCCGTTCGGCGGGTACAAGAACTCCGGACTGGGCCGGGAGTTCGGGCCCGAGGGGTACGGCGAGTACTTCGAGCACAAGATGATCCACCTGCCGGCCGGATACGAGGGGGCGTGATGGGCGACCGCTGGGCCGTGGAGGTCGACCGAGGGGTCTGCATCGGCTCCGGGATGTGTGTGAACCACGCACCGGGTGCCTTCGCCCTGGACACCGCCCGCCAGTCCCGCCCGTCGGCCCCGGAGACCGGCGCCGACGAGAAGGTCCTCGCGGCCGCGGAGGGGTGCCCGGTCGAGGCGATCACGATCACACTGACCGACTCGGGAGAGGTCGTCTTCCCACCGGAGGAGTAGGCGGCGGTTCTCCCGCGCGAACTCGAACGACGCACGTGAAGCCGGCCCGTACCGGAGCGAATCCGGTACGGGCCGACTCGTTGTCTCCGTGCTTCCGGGACCAGTGGCCGGTGCCCCTGTCGCGGGCGACGAGGTCCACGTACCCGTTCGCGCGCAGGTCGCGTGCGGTGGTCGGTCGAGCTGCGGAAGACTGTCCGGATGATCTCCTCGACCTCCGGGACGCCACAGGAACGGGCCCTTGGGCATGTCGCGAAGCTGGCGTCGGGCCCGCCGTTGGATCCGGCGCTGCGGGTGACCCTCAACTTCCACCCGGATCGGCTGCTGCGCGGCAGGCCGGTCCTGGACGCCATGGCCGAGGACGGTGGCTACCGCTCGCAGTTCGTCACGGGGACCAGTAACGGCGGACTGACCGCGCATCCCGGTGGTGACCGCTGGCGTTGGGAGAGCCGGATCTTCGGTGGTGCGTACGACGAAGCGCCCGCTCGTGAGCGGCCGGTCTACGGGGCGTTGGACTTCCGCCGCAAACCCGCCGGCGCGGCACCGAGGTTCGGCTCCGCCCATTTCCGGCTGACGCCCGAGACGCTGACGCGGACCACGTTCTGCTACCCGGACAGCTTCCTCGAACCCTCGGACTTCGGTGTCGCGGCCCGCATGGGGCTCATCGAACTCGCCCTCGCCGACCGGCAGGACGACCTCGACGACTACATCGAGGCGCAGGTCCACGGGCCCGTACGGCCGGACGGCCATGTGGAGGCGCTGGTCCTGGACCCCTGCTACCGGGGCTCGGCCGTGGAGGAGGCGGCCCTGCGTCTGGGCTGCCCCGTGGAGTGGCACCCCGGCTTCCGGCTCACGGTCGATGAGCTTCTGCGCCATCCCGGCTACCGGGGGCAGGAATACGTCGACCTGGGCGTACGGATCGCCGTCGACGGTGTGCTCGATCCGCGCATCGTCGGGGAGGCGGCCCGGGCCGGACACCATGACCTCCAGGCGATCAAGAAGGTGTGGCACTGCGTTGCGCGTTTCGGGGCGCCCGGAAGGGTCGCTGACGATTCGGTGAGTCCGGCACCGGCATAGGCGGCTGCGTGCGTTCAACCGTCCGTTGTCCGCCCGGCCGGCACGTCCGCTGAGGGCAGGGGCCTCCGGTACGTGAGGCGGCGCGGCTTCGCCGCGCTCCCGCCGGCTCAGTCGTACCGGCGCAGCAGTCCGGCCACGTACGCCTCCAGCCGTTCCCCCAGCACCTCGGGCGTCAGATCGTCCCGTCCCAGCTCGCGCCACGGTCCGGCCAGTTTGGCCGCGTCCGGGCAGTAGTGCAGGGCGTCGAGCAGCCGCCAGTACAGGTGGTCGGGGCCGGTGGCCAGGCCGTGGCCGCCCTGCGCCTCGTACCGGCCGCGGAAGTCCAGCCCGTACGCCGGTCCGTGCAGCAGGGCGAGCGCGGTCGAGCAGTGCGCCACATCCAGGTCGGCCGGGCCCCACGAGGTCTCGACCCAGTCCACGACACCGGTGATCCGCAGCTCGCGCCCCGTTCCCGAGAAGAGCACGTTCCCGGGGTGGAAGTCGCGGTGCAGGAAGCGGCCTTCGTACGGCGGCGGGTCGCGGCGGATCACGTCCACGGCCCGCTCCCACAGGGGGCCGTCCGGGGCGCGGACGCGTTCCGGGGACGTCCACGCCTGGTAGTGGCGCGGCCTTTCGGCCGGTACGACACCGTGGATGCGGACGAGTTGGGCCGCGAGCAGGTCCAGGCGCCGGTCGAGGTCGTCCCCGTCGACGCGGACCCGGCCCGGCAGCGCGGACATCAACAGGGTCGGGTGGTCGCAGTGTTCGGCGGTGGCGTCCACGGCGAGGGGGCCGGGCGCGGGGACGGAGTCCTGCTCGGCGAGCAGCGCCAGGACGGACGCCTCGCGGTTCAGTAGACCGGGAGCGTGGTGGCGGAAGAAGGGCTTCACGAAGGTGCGTTGCACCAGGTCCGTGCCGTCGTCGAGGGTCAGCCGGCGCATCTGGGAGCTCCAGCCGCCGGTCAGGAGACGGGAGCCGGCCACCGAGCGGCCGGGGCCTGTCTGCTTGGCCACCCACGCGCGCGTCGCCGTCCAGCCCCGGTCGCCGAGCCCGGTCAGCACCGCCGCCACGAACTCCCGCCGGTCGTCGCCGTGGTCGCGGAACCACTGGCCGAGTCGGTGCGTCGCGTCCGGCAGGTCGAGTCGTGTGTACTGGGCGCGCGCGGCCAGTGCCTCCTGTACGGCCTCGGTCACTTCGGGCGGGATCACCGCGTCCGTGCCCGGCACGGCGAGCACGGCCCGGCCCCCGTACGCCCGCAGCGCGTCGAGCGCGGGTGCCTCCCGCCAGCTGTCCGGCTGCCGGATGATTCCGCTGAACCGGCCGTCCCCGTCCCCGAAGGGCTCGTCCCACGCCTCGGCGGCGTACACGGCGGGCGCGCACAGCCCCATCGCCACCACACGGTCCCCGTAGTGCCGGGCGAGATCGGCCACCGTCTGCCCGCTCATGCTGAACCCCACCAGGACCAGCGGTCCGTCCGCCCCCGCGTACGCCTCGATCACCGCCACGGCCTGGTCGAACCGTCGCCGCAGGCTCAACTCGCCGAGCTTCCCGGTGCTTTCGCCGTGCCCGGAGAAGTCGAAGGCGATCGCGCGGCAGCCGTGGGCCGCGAACTCCCGTGCCAGCGGCAGCAGTCGCTCCTTGCTGCCGGTGCCCGCGCCGTGCAGCAACACGGCGGTGGTCCCGGCGGTGGTCCCGGACGGCTCACCGCCGTACACACCGCTGAGCCGTTCGCCGCCGTGGTCGTGGGTGAAGTCGAGGAGCATGCCTCCCATTCACTCATGAACGGCTTCCGCACCCTGCGGGGGCGTGGCGGGCGCCGGTCTCCATGGGGAGCGACGGGTCGGCTCCCTTGTGCCGGAATTTAACCGAATCTTCTTGCTGAATTTTATATATGCATGATAAATGCGGTCGAGGCGCGAGCGTTGTGAGCGGGCTCTGAGTTCGGGGTGGTCGGAAAGGGGTGGAGTGCCTTTGGGGGGCTTTCCATTTGGTCAAAAGGTGGATGTGGAATGTTCAACACCTGGCTAAGGATTTCTCCGTGGGCAGGGTTCCGGGGGGTTGGTCGAGTGGTTCTTATGCCTTCTGACCTGGGTGTGTCACCGAGGGTTCATGGAGTGTCGCGCTTCGATTTTTCGTCCCGCCGATCCCTTTGTGTCGCTGCCGGGCGTACCGTCTCAACAGATTGTTGATCAAGGTCCACATCTCCCGGCTGCGGCGATGTGGATGTATTCGGTGTGCCCTCATTCGTCATGTCTCAAAGGAGAAGACGTGCCCGCGGCAGAACAGGCGATGCGGATACGGGGCCGGGTATTACCCTGGGGCCGGGCGGTTCCGCACGCCGGGGCGGCGCAGTTGCGCGGCATCGCGCAGGTGGTGCTCGTCGGCAGTCCGTGGTCCGGGCTGCTGTTCGCGGTCGCGCTGTTCGTCGGCGGCCGGTGGCTAGGGGTGTTCGGGCTGCTCGGGACCGTCGCGTCCACCGGGGCGGCGGTCCTGCTCGGAGCGGACCGGAAGGGTGTGGGGCAGGGGCTTCAGGGGTACTGCGGGTGCCTGACCGGCCTCGCCCTGGTGATCCGGCTCGGCGCCTCGTGGCAGACCGCGGTGCTGGTCGTACTCGGGGCGGCGGTCTGCGCCGTGCTGAGCGGGGCGGTGGGCCGCCTGCTCACCCCCCTCGGGCTGCCCGTGCTGACGGCCCCGTACTGTCTGGTCGTCAGCGCCCTGACGGCCGCCCTGTCGAAGGGCCCGGTCGCCGCCGGGTCGACCGCGCGGGTGCCAGGGTTCACGGAGCTGACGACCGCCGAAGCAGGGCGGGCGCTCTGCAACAACATCGGCCAGATCTTCTACCTCGACACCTGGTACGCGGGGCTGATCGTGCTCGCCGGGCTCCTCGTCGCCTCCCGGACCGTGGCGCTCGCGGCGGTGGGCGCCAGCGCCGTGGCGCTCGTGACGGCCTGCGCGGCCGGACTGCCCGCCGCCTCGATCACCGCCGGGCTGTACGGCTACAACGCGGTGCTCTGCGCCATCGCGCTGGGCGCCGTGTTCCTGACCCCCACCGTGTGGACCGCCGGTTACGCGGTACTCGCCGCCATCGCCTCGGTCCCCTTCGCCGCCGCCTGGGAAGCCTTCGCCCGGTCGTCCGGCACAACCCCCTTCACCTGGCCGTTCACCGTGACGACCTGGCTCTTCCTGGCGGCCGGTCCGGCCCTGGACCGCCCCGGGCTCTCCTTCGGACACACATCTTCGAGAAAGCAGGCGTGACGTCATGAACCTCGCACCGCGGGAAATCGACAAACTCCATGTCTATGTGGTCGCGGACCTGGCCCGCCGCCGCCGCGACCGGGGAACCAAGCTCAACTACAGCGAAGCCGCCGCCCTGATCACCGAGGCCGTCCTGGAGGCCGCCCGCGACGGCCACACCGTCGCCGAATGCATGGAGCTGGGCCGCAAGGTCGTCAAGGGCGACGAAGTGATGCCCGGCGTAAGGGAGATGCTCACCGTCCTCCAGGTCGAGACGGCCTTCGTCGATGGGACGAAGCTGGTCACCTGCCACGACCCGATCAGCGCCCCGGACGCCTGAGCCGTCCGAGACGTCCTGGACATCCGAGATGCCCGAGACGGCTGAGGCGAATCAGGCGACTGAGGCGGCTGACGACCGAGACGACTGAGAGACCTAGGAGACGCAGATGTCGGGCGGAGCCCACTACCTCTACGGGGACGACCCCGTGGAGATCAACGCCAACCGTGCCAGGAGCAGGCTCACCGTCGCCAACACCGGTGACCGGGCCATCCAGGTCGGCTCCCACTACCACTTCTTCGAGACCAACCGCGCCCTGCGCTTCGACCGCGAGGCCGCCTACGGAATGCGCCTGGACATCCCCTCCGGAACCGCAGTGCGCTTCGAGCCCGGCGACACCCGTGAGGTGGAGCTCTGCGCCTTCGGCGGCAACGGCCGGCTCACCGGCTTCGCCGCACTCGTCAACGGCGGCCTGTCCGCCCCGGACACCCGGCGCGACGCGCTCCGCCGCGCCGCGGAACTCGGCTTCGTACAGCCCGGGTCCGGAGCCGGGAAGAACGAAGAAGAGGAGCGGAACTGATGGCGATCATCCCGCGCAAGCAGTACACGGATCTGTTCGGCCCCACCGTGGGCGACCGGTTCCACCTGGCCGACACCAACCTGATCGTCGAGGTCGAGTACGACCACAACGCCGGTTCCTACGGTGAGGAGGCCGTCTACGGCGGTGGCAAGGCCATCAGGGACGGCATGGCCCAGGACCCGTCCGCGCTCAACCGCGAGGGCGCGCTGGACCTCGTCGTCACCAACGTCGTGGTCCTCGACCCGGTCCTCGGCGTCGTCAAGGGCGACATCGGGGTGCGCGGCGGCCTGATCGTCGGCGTCGGCAAGGCGGGGAACCCGCATCTCCAGAACGGGGTCGACCCCAAGCTCGTCATCGGCCCCGGCACCGAGGTGATATCCGGCGAGCACCTCATCGCCACCGCGGGCGGCGTGGACACGCACATCCACTTCATCGCGCCCCAGCAGGCCCAGGAGGGCCTGTCCAACGGCATCACCACCTTCTTCGGCGGCGGCACCGGACCCACCGACGGAACCAACGGCACCACCTGCACCCCCGGCCCCTGGAACATCCACCGGATGCTGGAGGCCGTGGAGGACCTGCCGGTCAACGTGGGGCTGCTCGGCAAGGGCAACGGCAGCCTGCCCGAGGCCCTGCGCGAGCAGGTCGAGGCGGGAGCGGCCGGGCTGAAGGTGCACGAGGACTGGGGCGCCACCCCCGCCTCGATCGACACCGCGCTGCGGGTCGCCGACGAGTACGACGTACAGATGGCCATCCACACCGACACCCTCAACGAGGGCGGCTTCTACGAGGACACCCTCTCCGCGATCGACGGCCGGACCATCCACACCTTCCACACCGAAGGTGCGGGCGGCGGCCACGCCCCCGACATCATCCGGGTCTCCGGCGAGGCCAACGTACTGCCGGCCTCCACCAACCCCACCCTGCCGTACACCGTCAACGCGGTGGACGAGCTGCTGGACATGGTGATGGTCTGTCACCACCTTTCCCGCGACATCCCCGAGGACGTCTCGTTCGCCGACAGCCGGGTGCGCGCCGAGACGATCGCGGCCGAGACCGTACTGCACGACCTCGGCGTCATCAGCATCTTCTCCTCCGACTCCCAGGCCATGGGCCGGGTCGGCGAGTCCTTCCTCCGGGCGTTCCAGACGGCGCACCACTGCAAGGAGATGCGCGGCCCGCTGGCGCAGGACAGCTCCCGCAACGACAACGCGCGCGTCCTGCGGTACCTGGCCAAGCTGACCATCAACCCCGCGACCGCGGTCGGCGCCTCGGACGTGATCGGTTCCCTGGAGCCCGGCAAGCTCGCCGACATCGTGCTCTGGCCGATCCACTCCTTCGCCGCCAAGCCCAAGACGATCATCAAGGGCGGCATGGTCAACTGGGCCCTGATGGGCGACCCGAACGCCTCGCTGCCGACGCCCCAACCGGTGTACTACCGGCCGATGTTCGGCACCCATGGCCGGGCGAAGCAGCGCACCTCGGTGACGTTCATGTCGCAGGCGTCCATCGCCGCCGGGGTTCCGGAGGAGCTGGGGCTCCAGCGGCGCGTCGAGCCCGTGCGGCGCTGCCGGACCATCGGCAAGCAGCACATGGTGCGCAACGACGCGCTGCCGCGCATCGAAGTGGACCCGGAGACGTACAAGGTCACCGTGGACGGTGAGCCCGCCACCATCGAGCCGGCCGAGCGGCTTCCGCTCAACCACCTCTTCTACATCGTCTGACGCATGCCCGACATCATCTGACGACCACCCGCGTCCCTCGACCGACGACCGCCCGGATACATCGTCCGTCGACGACCGCCCGAATACATCGTCCGACAACTGCCCGAACGGAATCCCCGGTGTGAACGAACCGATACCGATCCCGGCGCTGCTGACCGGACTGCAGCTCACCGACTCGGCCTTCCCCAGCGGCTACTACACCCTCTCCCACGGCCTGGAGGGCTTCCAGCAGGCCCGCGCGGTCACCCCGTCCGGCCTGCCGGCGGTCCTGCACGACCTGCTGCGCCACAGCGTGGGCCCGGCCGACGCCACCGCCCTCGCGCTCGCCCACCGTGCGGTCGCCGCCGACGACTGGGAGCAGGTGGTGGCCGTGGAGCAGCGGCTGCACGCCACCAAACTGGGCCGTGAGGCCCGGCAGGCCACCGTCCGCACCGGGCGGCAACTGCTGGACCTGGCCGGCGAGGTGTACGGCACCGCGCCGATCGAGCGGTACCGGGGCCTGTACCGGGACGGCGCCGTACGCGGCTGCCAGCCGGTCGTCGCCGCCGTCGTCCACGCCGGAAACGGGCTGCCCGTCCGCCAGGCGGTCACCTGCGAACTGTTCGCCTTCGCGGCCGGTTTCGTGGGGGCCGCCCTGCGGCTGCGGCTCACCGACCACCGCCGGGCGCAGGTCGTGCTGCACGGCGCCGCCCCGGTGATCGAGGAGACCGTCGAGGCCGCCCTGGCACGGGACCTGGCCGACATCGGGGGCTGCGTCCCCGTGGCGGACGCCATGGCCGGACGCCACGAGCGCGCCGAGGCACGGCTGTTCGCCAGCTAAGGGCTGTCCCCCGAATCGGTCCGGATCAGGCGCCGGGGCACGCGAGCCCGGAGTGATCCGGACGGGAGGCCCCGGGGCACCCCTTCACAACCCTTCCACCGCACCACACGACACCAGACGGGACCACCATGCACGACCCCATGCAGGCCAGGCACCACCACCACGACGACGAACTCATGCGGCGGCCGAAGGACGGCGTACTGCGCGTCGGGATCGCCGGACCGGTCGGCTCCGGCAAGACCGCGCTGATCGAGGCGCTCGTCCCGGTGCTGATCGAGCGCGGCCGGACCCCCGCCGTCATCACCAATGACATCTTCACCACCGAGGACGCCGCGCATGTGCGCCGCACCCTGGCCGGAATCCTCGACGCCGAGCGGATCGTCGGCGTGGAGACCGGGGCCTGCCCGCACACCGCCGTCCGGGACGACCCGACGATGAACCAGGCGGCCGCGGACGAACTCCTGGAGCGCTTCCCCGAGGTGGACACCCTGCTCTTCGAGAGCGGCGGGGACAATCTCACCCTCACCTTCAGCCCCGCGCTGGTCGACCTGTTCCTGTTCGTGCTGGACACCGCCGAGGGCGACAAGATGCCCCGCAAGCGCGGCCCCGGCATCACCGAGTGCGAACTGCTCGTCATCAACAAGGTGGACATCGCCCCCTACGTACGGTGCGACCTCGGCGTCATGGAGTCGGACGCGCACCTCGTCCGGGACGGCCGGCCGGTGGTGCTGACCAATTCGCTCACCGGAGAGGGCCTCGGCACCGTCGCCGACTTCCTCCTGTCCCACGAAGCCGCCCAGGAGACGGCCTCCGCGTGACCGGGGCGCCCGCGCGGCTGGACCCCGCGCACTACGAACCCCGGCGGGTACCGGCCCGGATGCTCGAACTCACCGGCAGCCCGGACACCCTGGCCGCCGGGCGCCCCGGCAAGGTCGGCCTGCTCGAACTGGGCTACGCGCGGGCGGGCGGGCGGACCGAACTCGTCGACCGGTACCAGAAGTCACCGCTGCAGATCATGCGCCCGCTGTACATCGATCCGCTGCGCCCCGACCTTCCGGTGACCTGTCTGATGTCGACCGGCGGCGGCATCATCCAGGCCGACCGCAACCGGATCGACATCGACTGCGGCCCCGGTACGTCGGTCCACCTGACCACGCAGGCCGCCACCAAGGTGCACCGGATGGAGTTCGACCACGCGAGCCAGATCGTCAACCTGGCTGCGGGGGAGGGGAGTTACGTCGAGTATCTGCCGGACTCCCTCATCCCCTTCCGGGACTCCCGCTTCTACCAGCACACCCGGGTGACCGTCGACCCGACCGCAACCGTGCTGCTGGGCGAGACGATCGCGGCCGGACGGCTGGCCCGTGGCGAACGGCACGCCTACCGGATGCTCTTCAGCGATCTGGAGGTCCGGCGCCCCGACGGGACGCTCCTGGCGGTGGACAGCGTCCGGCTCGACCCGCACGGGCCGGGCGGGGTCACCGGACCGGCCGTCTTCGCGGGCCACGACCTGATGGCCTCCCTGTACGCGGTCACCCCGCTCGCCCCCGCGGCCCGGGTCGCCGACACCCTCCACGAGGCGCTCGAACCGACCGGTCTGCTCTTCGGGGCGAGCACCCTGCCCGACGACTGCGGGGCGTGGGTCCGGGTCGTCGGCAGCGACCCGCCCGCCCTCACCCGCGCGATGCGCGCCGCGTGGGACGCCGTGCGGCGGCTGCTCATCGGCGTCCCGGCCCCGGACCTGCGCAAGACCTGACCGCGCGGACCGGAGACCGGGGCCGGACGCCGCCCCGGCCCCCGGACACCGCTCAGGCCGCGCACCCGGCGTCCGCGATCACGAAGTGGCCGGCCGGCGACTCCCGCAGGGTGTGGGTGACGAACACGTTGTACAGGCCCATGTCCTGGTCCGAGCCGTTGGCGTACACCTGACCGCCCGTGGTGTGCGCCCGGCCCGCCGCCACCTGCGCGTAGTTGGTCGCGGTGAAGCACCGGGCCGGGGTGCCGCCGGTGGTGGTCGCCGTCACCTGGGGCGAGGCGGTGCCGGGCGTGCCCGATCCGTCGAGGGCCGTCACCGAGTAGCGGTACGCCGTGCCGGCGGTGAGACCGGTGTCCGTGTACGTCGTACCGGAGGTGGCGGCCACCTCGGCGCCGTCACGGCGCACCGCGTACGAGTCCGCTCCCGCGACCGCGTCCCAGGACAGCGAGACACGGTCCGCCGAGACGTCCGTGACACGCAGACCGGACGGGGCGGGAAGCTGCTCCCCGCCGCCGGGCACATCCCGGTCCAGGCCCCAGAAGACACCGGTGTGATACGTCGAGCAGATGGCGTTCAGGAAGTACGCGGCCGTCGTCCCGCACTGCTCGGCGCCCGAGCCGGGGCTCACGGCCAGACCGTGGCCCATGCCGGAGACGGAGTACGTCACCACCGCCGGATTCCCCGAGGCGTCGTCGTACACGCTGCGCGTCGTGCTGCCGGGGAGGCTGTCCGTGGCCGACGGGGTCTGGCCGATGCCCCAGACGTCCGTCCACTGGTCGCGCAGGGCCGTCGCGTTGGCCGGGTACACCGTGTAGTCGGCGCTGCCCTGCCAGATTGCCACCCGGGGCCAGGGGCCCGCGTACCCGGGGTGGGCGGCGCGCACCTTGTCGCCCCACTGCGCGGGCGTCAGCTTCTGCGGGCCCGTCTGGCAGCCGGACGCGCCGGCCTGGCTCGTCGCGCACTGGGCGGGCAGCCCCGAGGCCACGGAACCGCCCGCGAACACGTCCGGGTAGGCGGCCAGCAGATCGGCCGTCATCCCGCCGC
Source organism: Streptomyces sp. CLV115 (assembly GCF_038448545.1). NCBI lineage: Bacteria > Bacillati > Actinomycetota > Actinomycetes > Kitasatosporales > Streptomycetaceae > Streptomyces > Streptomyces sp. CLV115. The sequence continues at coordinate 54,974 of NZ_JBCEWQ010000022.1, read as the reverse complement.
CCGCCGAGAGGCCGGTGACGTACACCCGGCGGCCGTCCGAGCCGTACTGCTGCTTCGCGTACTCCACCATCTGCACGATCGAGGCGGCCTCGCCCCGGCCCCGGCCGTCCTCGGCCGGATCGAACCAGCCGAAGCAGGACAGCGCGTTGTTGGCGGCCGTGGTCTGCGGGAACACCACGGCGAAGCCCCACAGATCGGCGTACTTCGGCCAGCCCGAGTTCGTGTAGTAGTCGTTCGCGGTCTGCGTGCAGCCGTGCAGGGCGACGACCAGCGGCGCGTTCGCCGGCAGGGACGCGGGGGCGTACTCGTACATCTGGAGATTGCCGGGGTTCGCGCCGAAGCCGGTGACCTGTTGCAGACCACCGGCCGCAGCGGCCGGCGGCGCCGCTCCGGTGGCACCGAGCATCGCCGCGACGAGGGCGAGAGCGGCCGTGGGGGCGACGCGCCGGAGCAGGCGTCGCAGGATCGATGGGCGCACGGGTGCCTCCCTGAGAGGGCTGGACCGGCTGATCGGACACTGCCGGCGGACGCTACGGGCCCCCCGTGCCCCCGCCCATGGGCCCGGCTGCCACTCCTCGGCACCGGCTGTGTGCGGCACCGCCGTTGCGGGCCCCGGCCGGCGGCCGCGCGCCGTGCCCGGCCCGGCACACCGCAGGCCCGCCGCCGGACCCGCCCCATGTACGCCGCCACCATGCCGGCGTACGACGGTGTGTGCACCGACCCCGTGTGACGTGGGCCCCGGCCTCCTTACGGTGACGGCCATGGAGACTCCTCAGCCCCAGGCCCCCGGGCCCGCCCCGCTCACCGTCCCGCCCGCCGCGAACCTGCCGCTGACCGGGCGCACCGCGCTGGTGACCGGCGCCGCGAGCGGCATCGGGCGGGCCTGCGCACAGGCCCTGGCGGCGGCCGGCGCCCATGTGCACGTGGTGGACAAGGCCGCCGACGCCGCGAAGAGCCTGGCGGAGTCGATCGGCGGGACGGCATGGGTGGCCGATCTCGCCGTCCCCGACGTGGTGGACGCGCTGCCCGCCGACGTGGACGTCGTGGTCAACAACGCCGGGCTCCAGCACGTCGCCCCCGTGCACGAATTCCCGCCGGACCGCTTCGCACTGATCCAGCGCGTCATGGTGGAGACCCCGTTCCGCATCTTGCGCCGGACCCTGCCGGGCATGTACGAACGCGGCTGGGGGCGCGTGGTCAACATCTCGTCGGTGCACGGACTGCGGGCCAGCCCCTACAAGTCGGCCTATGTGACGGCCAAACACGCACTGGAGGGACTCAGCAAGGTGGTCGCGCTCGAAGCGGCGGAGCACGGGGTGACGAGCAACTGCGTCTGCCCCGGATACGTACGCACCCCGCTGGTCGAGAACCAGATCGCCGACCAGGCCCGTACGCACGGCATCTCCGAGGAGGAGGTGGTGGGCAGGGTCATGCTGGAACGCAGTGCGATCAAGCGGCTGATCGACCCAGGCGACGTCGCCGAGGCCGTGCTGTGGCTGTGCGGGCCGCGCACCGGGCACATCACCGGAACCTCGCTCGCCATGGACGGCGGCTGGACCGCCAACTGACCCGCCGCCCCGCGAATCCCGCCCCGCGAATCCCGGCCTCCACGAATCCCGCCCCCGACGAATCCTGGCCGCCCATGTCTGAACCGTCCGCCTCCACCTCCGCCGCACCCCATCTGCGACGTCTGCTCGACCTGCTGGCCGACGACGCCCCCGCCGAGGCACTGGGCGCCGTCTCCTCCCAGGCGCGGGCCGCCGGGGTGTCCGCCGGCGATCTGGCGGAGGTGGAGCGGGGCACTGCCGCCGCCCTGCGGATCAGGGGCGCCCTGCGCCAGCACCGCCGCCGCGAACTCCAGCTCACCGCGCTCTTCGACACCGCGGGCGACCTGGCCGCCTCCCGCGACCTGGACGAGGTGCTGAACGCCATCGTCCGCCGGGCCAGGATGCTGCTCGGCACGGACACCGCCTACCTCACGCTCCCCGACGAGGAGGCGGGCGACACCTACATGCGGGTCACCGACGGGTCGGTGTCGGTGGCCTTCCAGCGCCTGCGGCTGGAGCTGGGCGAAGGGCTCGGCGGGCTGGTGGCGCAGACCGCGAGCCCCTACGCCACCCACGACTACCGCACCGACGACCGCTTCCACCACACCCGCAACATCGACTACGCGGTACTCGACGACGGGCTCGTCGCCATCCTGGGCGTGCCGCTGCTCCTCGGCTCCAGCCGCGGCGGCACCGGAAAGGTCATCGGCGTCCTCTTCGCCGCCGACCGGGCCCCCCGCGTCTTCGGCCCCGACGAGGTCGCCCTGCTCTGCTCGCTCGCCGCCCATGCCGCGATCGCCATCGACACCGCCCGCGCGCTCGCCGACACCCGGTCCGCACTCGACGAACTGGCCGACACCAACGCCGAACTGGCCGAGGCCAACGCCGCGGTGCGGGAGCACTCGGCGGCCATGCGCCGGGCCGAGGAGTCCCACGACCGGCTCACCGACCTGGTGCTGCGCGGCCGGGACGTCAAGGACGTCGCCGCGGCGGTCGCCGGGCTGCTGGACTCCCCGCTGACCATCCACGACCCCGGCGGACGGCCGCTGGCGGCCGTCCGGCCCGACGGCGCGGACTTCGCCGCCGACGGCATGGACGCCGGCTGGCTGGCCGAGACCGCCGAGGAGTCCCGCACCGGCGCCCGCGCCGTGCACCGCGACGGCCGGTGGATCTGCGCGGTCCTCGCCGGGCAGGAGCTCCTGGCCGGTCTCGTCCTGCACCGGCGCGGGCAGCTCGACGACTCCGACCGGCGGCTGTTCGAGCGGGCCTCGGTGGTCACCGGACTGCTCCTGCTGCTGCGGCGCACCGTCGCCGAGACCGAGAACCGGATCCGGGGCGAGCTGATCTCCGACCTGCTGACCGACGCGGACCGCGACCCGGCCGGACTCACCGAACGCGGCCGCCGGCTGGGCATCGACCTCGACCGCCCGCATCTGCTGCTGGTGGCCGAGGGCGGGGCCCGGGAACGGCTGGCCCCCGCCGCGATGCGCTATCTGTTCGGCGGGGACATCCACGGGGTGAGCGCGGAACACGCCGGGGCCGTGGTGCTGCTGGTGGCGGCCGGTGACCCCGGACCGGCCGCGGGCGAAGCGGCCCGTGCGGCGGCGGCCCAGCTCGGCCGGCTCGCCCAGACCCCCGTCACCGTCGCCGCCACCGGCCCGGCGCGCGGCGCCCGCGAACTGGCCGCCGCCTACGGGGAGGCCGCCCGCTGCCTGCGCGCGATGCGGGTCCTCGGGCGCACCGGCGAGGGGGCCTGCGTCGAGGAGCTCGGTTTCCTCGGCGTGGTCCTGGGCAACGCCCAGGACGTCGACGGCTTCGTCTCGGCGACGCTCGGCCCGCTGCTGGAGTACGACGCGCGGCGCGGCACCCACCTGGTGCGCACCCTCGCCGCCTACTTCGGCTCCGGGGGCAGCCTCGTCCGGGCCAAGGACGAACTCCACGTGCACGTCAACACGGTGGTGCAGCGGCTGGACCGGGTGCAGGCGCTGCTCGGGCGCGACTGGAACGAACCGGGTCGCGCCCTGGAGCTGCAACTGGCCCTGAGACTGCACCTGCTGGCGGGCGGCCGGGAACGGTAGGAGCCGCCCGCCCCCGCTTCCTCAGACGCCGGACAGGTCCAGCAGCCGGCGGGCGATCTCCTTGCCGCCCGCGTCCCCCGTCAGCACCGTGTAGTGGTTGACGCCCCGGACCGCGACCGGCGTCACCCGGGTACCCCCGAGATCCGCCGCCGCCAGCCGGCTCTCGTCGTACAGGCCCTGCTCCTCGCCCATCAGCCCGCGCTGCGCCCACAGCAGCGTCGCCGGAACGGGCAGCTTCCGTACCGCCGTCAGCACCTCCTCGCCGAAGAGGCCGATGCCGTCGGTGCGCACCGCCTCGATCCGGCAGGTGGAGCGCATGGCGGGCTCCTCCCCGGTCAGATCCCGCTGGATGTACGCGTCCACCTCGTCCGACCAGGCGTCCGCGAACGCGGGGTGGGCCCGCCAGAACGCGCGGTACGCGTCCCGGTCCGGAAAGGTCATCGACAGCCGGTCCATCGCCGGGCCGATCACGGCGGTCATCAGCTCGTCCGGCGCGAGGTGCGTGGGAGCGGGGAAGCCGATGCCACCGTCCACCAGCAGCAGCGGCCCGAACCGCTCCGGGTGCCGCACGGCGGCCAGCGCCGCCACGAACGCGCCCATCGAATGGCCCGCCAGCACCACCCGGCCGGTGCCCAGCGCCGCGGCCACGGCGGCCGCGTCGTCGGCGTGCGCGGCGATCCCGTACGGACCCGGCAGCGACGAACTCCCGGCCCGGCCGCGCAGATCCGGCGCGACCAGGGTGACGCGGCCGTCCAGCAGCCTCGCCACCGGCCCCCAGGACAGCGCGTTGGCCGTGATGCCGTGCAGGGCCAGCACCACCGGCGCGCCGGGATCCCGGGCCGGCCACCGGAGCACCGCCAACTCGCCCCCGGCGACGGGGACTCGTACCTCTTCGTACGCGATCACGGGCGTCCGTTCTCCTTCCGGGACTCGCCGTCCCTGGACGATTCGGCGGCGGCGGGCGTACGGCGTGCCCCGCGCAGCCGGGACGGCAGCCGGGCCAGTCCGCCGGGCAGCAGGTGTACCACGGCGACGAACAGCACGCCGAGCAGGAAGAGTGGCTGGGAGAGCGGCACCCGCAGCACCGCGGGCAGTCCGGCGACCGCGCCCGAGCCGGCCAGATCACCGAGCCGGTGATCCGCCCAGGTGTAGAGGATGCCGCCGGCCATCGGCCCCCACCGGGTGCCCGATCCGCCCAGCACCACCATCACCAGCAGCGACAGGGTGAAGTCGGAGGTGGTGGTCTGCGGGGTCGAGCCGCCGGTGAGCAGCAGGTGGACCAGACCGCCCAGCGCGGCCAGGGCGCCCGCCAGGACGAAGGCGGTGAGCTTGAACCCGTACGGCTTCAGCCCCAGCACCTCCACCCGGCGCTCGTTCTCCTTGATGCCCTCCCAGACGCGTCCGGTGGGGGAGTTGACCGCCCGGTGGACGACGGCGAGCGTCAGGACCAGGTAGCCGAGCGCCAGCCAGTAGAGGTTCGCGGTGTTCTCGATGCCGACCAGCCCGGACGGCAGCAGTTCGGCCGGGGCGGCCCGGCCCTCCTCGCCGCCGGTCAGACCGCCGGGGTTGCGGGAGACCAGGATCGATCCGGCCTGGGCGAACGCCAGCGTCACCATGGAGAAGCCGATGCCGGTGACCCGCAGGCTCACCGAGCCCAGGACCAGCGCGAGCGCGATCCCGCAGCAGACGCCGAGCAGTGCGGACACGGCGAACGGGAGGCCCGCCTCCAGCAGGAACACATTGGTGGCGTAGCTGCCCGCCGCGAAGTAGAGCGCATGCCCGAAGGAGAGCAGCCCGGTGCGGCCGAGCAGCAGGTCGTAACCGGTCGCCAGGGCGCCGAACAGCAGGCAGGTGGCGAGAAGCTGGAGACTTCCCGGGCTGCCGAGCGGGCCGTCCAGAAGTCCCGGCAGCGGCAGCGCGCTGAACGGGGCGAGGGCCAGGACCAGCAGTGCGGCGGCGGGCCACCAGCGGCGCAGCAGCCGGACGGCGCTCCCGGACGCCTGCGCGGCCGGGAGCTCCCCGCCGGTGCGGTGTTGTGTCTCGGTGGCGGTGCTCACGCGAGCCTCCCGGTCAGTCCGCGCGGCCGTACGAGCAGCAGCGCGGCGAGCAGCACGACGACCGCCAGGTCGCCGAGGCCCGCTGCGGTGTAGTAGTTGGCGAACTGCTGGACCAGGCCGATGACGACCGACGCCACGGCGGCGCCGCTCACCGACCCCATGCCCCCGGTGACCACCACGACGAACGCGAAGATCAGCAGCGAGGTGCCCTGACGCGGGTCGACCGAGCCGAAGTACAGGCCGCCGAGCGCCCCGCCGAGCGCGGCCACGCAGCCCCCGATCGCGAAGACCAGCGTGAACGCCTTCCGCACGTCGACACCGAGCGCGGTGACCATCGCCCGGTCCTCGACCCCGGCCCGTACGACCAGACCGTGCCGGGTGCGGCCGAGGAAGAGCCGCAGCGCCACGAGGACGACGAGGGCCGCCGCGACCAGGACCAGCCGGTTGACCGGCACCTGCGCGCCGAGCAGGCCGAACGTGCCGGACAGTGCCTTCGGACCCGGGAAGGTACGGGCGTCCGGGCCCCAGATGCCCGACAGCAGCGCCGGGACGGCGAGCCCCACCCCGACCGTGGCGAGGACCTGTTCGCGCGGCCGGGTGTAGAGCGGCCGCACGACGGCGAGTTCCAGCAGGACGGCGGCCGCGGTGCCCACCGCCGTACCGAACAGGACGGCGAGGGCGAAGCCCGCCCCGCCCGGACCGGCGCCCGGCAGATGGCCGGAGGCCGCCCACCAGGTGCCGTACGCGCCGATGGAGAGCAGCGCCCCGTGCGCGAAGTTGAGCACGTCCATCAGCCCGAAGATCAGCGAGAGTCCCGATGCGATCAGGAAGTAGAGGGCTCCCAGACCGAGTCCGGTCATGGTGAGCAGAACGACGGTGGACATCAGGAATCCGCCTCCACGGAAGGTGCTTCGGTGGCCGGGCCGTGTCCCACACCCAGCAGGCGCCGTGCGGCCTCCGCGTCGCCCAGCAGCTCGGCGGCCGGTCCCTGATGGGCGGTCCGGCCGTCGGCGAGCACCGCGCAGTGCCGGGCCAGACGCCGCACCACGGCGAGGTTCTGCTCCACGAGCAGCACCGGCACCGCCTCGGCGGCCCGCTCCAGCACCTGGGCGACCTCGGTGACCACCTTCGGCGCCAGGCCCTTGGTGGGTTCGTCGGCGATGATCAGCCGGTTTCCGTTGAGCAGGGTGCGGCCGATGGCCACCATCTGCTGCTGCCCGCCGGACAGCGTCCCCGCCAACTGCCGCTCTCTGCGCTTCAGTTCGGGGAACAGCTCATGGACGAGTCCGTAGGCGGGCCCGTCCGCGCCGCGCCGCTCGGCCAGCCGCAGATTCTCCGCGACGGTCAGCCCGGCGAAGACACCGCGGTCCTCGGGCGCGTAACCGATGCCGAGGCGCACCACGGTGTGGGTCGGCATCGAGACGGTCTCCTCGCCGTCCAGCCGCACGCTCCCGGTGCGCGGGACGAGGCCGAGCACGCCGCGTACGGTCGTGGTCTTCCCGGCACCGTTGCGGCCGAGCAGCGCGGTCACCCCGTGCCGGGCCACGTCCAGCTCGACGCCGTGCAGGATGTGCCGGCCGCCGATCAGGACCCGCAGGTCCCGTACGGCGAGCAGGGGTCCGGTGGTCACAGCCCCTCCCCGAGATAGGCCTGCTGGACGGTCGGGTCGGCGGTCACTGCCTCGGGGGTGTCCAGCGCCAGCAGCCTTCCGTGGTGCATCACGGCGAGCCGGTCGGCCAGCCCCAGCAGGACGTCCATGTGGTGCTCGACCATCAGGACCGTGCGGCCCTCGTCCCGGTGCAGGGTGCGGATGAGTTCGGTCAGTGCGGGGACCTCCTCCGCGCTGACCCCGGCCATCGGCTCGTCGAGCAGCATCAGCCGCGGCTCGCCCACCAGCAGCACCGCGAGCTCCAGCTTCCGCTTCTCGCCGTGCGACAGTTCGGCCGCCGCCGCCCGTGCCCGGTGGACCAGGCCGGTGCGTTCCAGTACGCCGTCCACCTCGGCGGTGTACCGGGACGCCCGCCGCCACAGCCGGTGGGAGCCGCCCCGGGCCGCCTGGGCGGCCAGCCGGACGTGGTCGGCCACGCTCATCGCCGGCCAGAGGCTGGACGTCTGGAAGGTCCGGCCGATGCCGCGCCGTGCCCGTGCGTGCGCGGGGTCGGCCGTCATGTCGGTGCCGTCCAGCGCGATGGTGCCGGAGGTGGCCGTGGTCAGCCCGCTGATCAGGTTGAACAGGGAGGTCTTGCCCGCCCCGTTGGGGCCGATGAAGGCCAGGAACTCGCCCTCGTGGACGCTCAGCGTGACGTCCTCGACGATCGTCGCCCCGCCGACGCCCCAGCCGAGCCCGTCCAGCCGGAGCACCGGGGCGGCGGTCCGCGCCCCGCCCGGGTGCCCGGCGGTGGTGTCCGGTGCGGTCATCGCTCAGCCCGCCGAGGGCTTCGCGGGCGGCGCCACCTCGTCCATCGGTGCGGTGCTCACCAGCTCCGGCCGGGCTCCGGCGCCCTTCCCCCTGAGCTTCGCGACGAACATCGGCTGCACCAGGGCGTGGTCCTCGGCCCGGACCTGCTCCCTGCCCTTCACCCCGTCGAAGCTCCAGCCCTCCAGGGCCTTCACCATGGCGGCGGTGTCGGTGGTGCCGCCCTCCTCGACCGCGCGCACCACCATCTGCGCGGCGGTGAAGCCGTCGGGGGTGAACAGGTCGGGGGTGCCACCGGCCTTGGCGACCGAGTCGAGCATCGACTTCTCCACGGCGTTGCCGCCGCCCGCGCCGGGGAAGTAGTGCGCCAGGAACGACACCTTGGAACCGGCGTCGCCGAAGACCGGGTACGAGGCCGTTCCGGCGAGACCGGTGACGACCTTGCCCGCCTCCAGCACGCCCTGCTGGTCCAGCGCGGTCCACAGCGCCGGCGCGGTCGAGCCGGCCCAGGCGACGAAGACCAGATCGGGTCCGCCGGCCTTGACCTGCCGGGCGAACGGGGTCAGGTCGGTGGCGCCGGGCGGAGCCAGCACGGAGCCGACCTCCGCGCCCCCGGCGCCGAGGACGGCCTTCACCGCGGCGACATTGGCCTGGCCGAACGTGGAGTCCTGGGCCAGCACCGTGACCTTCTTGCCCTTGGCCTCGCCGAGCATCGTCCCGGCGGTGAGGATGTCCTGGTAGGACTGCCGGCCCGAGCGGAAGGTGTAGTCGTTGATGCCGGTCACGGCGTCGGTGGCGGCCGGGCCGCTGATGTACAGCACCTTGTTCTGGGCGGCGAGCGGCGCCATCTGGAGCGCCACCCCGGAGTCGGTGGTGCCGGCCAGCACCTTGTAGCCCTTGCCGATCAGGCTCTTCGCCGCGGAGACCGCCTTGCCCGGATCGCCCGCGTCGTCCTGCTCGGTGACCTCGATGCGGTGCCCGGCCACCTTCCGGGTGCCCTTCGTGGCGTGGTCCAGCCCCGCCATGAACCCGTCGCGGTACTGCTTCCCGTAGTCCGCGAGGAGGCCGGTACGGGAGTACACCAGGCCCACCTTCACGGTCGCGTCCTTCGCGCCCCCGGCGGAATCGCTCTCGCCGGCCTTTCCGGCGGCGGTGCACCCGGTGAGCACGAGGCCGGCGCAGGTCAGTGCGACGGCGGCGTGGAGGGATCTGCGGTGACGGGCGGTGCCTGTGGCTCTGCGACGCATGGTGACCGGCTCCTCGGCGTGTTCATGTGATGTCGCCGAACCGTATGAACACCGTGCCCCCGTCGACATGGTGCAGAGCGCCCCACCTGACACGGTGCGCATGTGGGGGCCGCACATGGGACCGGAAGGCGAAAGCCGCGCAGGGGAACCGGATCGTACGGTTCCGCTGCGCGGCCGGCGCGCGGTGCGCGGGTGTGTGGCGCGTGGTGCGCGGGTCCTGGGTGGTGGCCCGTCACATCGCGCTGATGCCCTGGATCGTGGCCACGGTGACGCCGAGCACGGCGAACGCGATGCCGACCCAGCCCATCGCGATGCCCGCGACCGCCTGGCCGCGGCCGCCGCCCTCGCCCCGGTCGGCCATGCGCTTGGCCGAGACGCCGAGGCACAGCGCGACGATCGGCAGGATGATCGGAACGAGCACCAGGCCGAGGATGCCGAGCACCATCGAGGCGGTCGCCTTGCCGCTGGGCAGCGGGGCAACGCCCGGGTACCCGTAGCCGACCGGCGGCTGAACGCCGTACCCCGGTCCGCCGGGGGCCTGAGTCCCCGTCGCGTCGCCTGCAATGCCTGACTGGTGGGCCATGTATTCCTCTCATCGGTGCTGGTCATGACCATGGTAAAGAGCGGATTGTGGCTCTTTCGGTCAGAACGGTGTGAGGAATGTGATGAAGGCGCCACGGGGCAGGCCCCGCATGTGCTAAGGCGTGTCTGTCGGGCTGGTCACATCGATCAGCCGGCACACCGTGTCGATGTCGATCTTCACCTGGGCGATCGACGCCCGCCCCGACAGCCAGGTGATCAGCGCGGAGTGCCAGGTGTGCTCGATGACGCGGACCGCGGACAGCTGCTCCGGGGTCGGATGCTCCAGGCCCATCGCGTCCAGGATGATCGCCGTCGTGATCCGCGAGACGGTGTCCACCTCCGGGCTGACGCTGCGGTCCGCGAAGGTCAGCGCCCGCACCATCGCGTCCGCCAGATGCGGCTCGCGCTGGAGCGCGCGGAAGGCCCGCATCAGGGTGTCGGCGACCCGCTGGGCCGGGTCCTGGCCGGCCGGCGGACGTTTGTGCAGCATCGTGTGCATGTGCTGGAGCTGGTCCTGCATGGTGGCGACCAGCAGGTGGATCTTGGACGGGAAGTAGCGGTACAGCGTGCCCAGGGCGACCCCGGCCTCCTCCGCGACCTCACGCATCTGCACCGCCTCGAAGCCGCCCCGGCCGGCGAGCTGGGCGCTGGCGTGCAGGATGCGGCGGCGGCGGGCCTCCTGCCGTTCGGTCAGGGGCGGCGATGCCGGCTTGGCCTCAGCTGTCATGTGTCCCCATCCATGGCTTCTGTCCGCGACCGGAGGGAGGCGCTCGGTCTCCCGGGGGCGCACAGCATGCCAGCGTGCCCGGTGGTGGCGCGAATCACCTGATCCGGCCGTTGCACCGACGCTACCTGCCGGTAGATTCGTAGCTCATTGAACGATCCAGTCTGAAACTTGTTCTAGATTAGCGTGAGCGGTTACGCTCCGGCGAACACGCAGGGAGAAGGGGGCCGAGTGTGACCGCTGAGGCCATAGAGTCGGGCCCCCGCACGGGCAGCGACACGTCCGGCACCGCCGACGACCGTCCGTTGCGCATCGCACTCCTCACCTACAAGGGCAACCCCTTCTGCGGCGGCCAGGGCGTCTACGTACGCCACCTCGCCCGCGAGCTCGCCCGCCTCGGGCACAGCGTCGAGGTGATAGGCGCCCAGCCCTATCCGGTGCTCGACGAGGGCGTCCCGCTCACCGAGTTGCCGAGCCTGGACCTCTACCGCCAGCCCGACCCGTTCCGCACCCCGAAGCGCGGCGAGTACCGCGACTGGATCGACGCCGCCGAGGTCGCCACCATGTGGACCGGCGGCTTCCCGGAACCGCTCACCTTCAGCCTGCGCGCCCGGCGCCATCTCGCCGCCCGCCGCGGCGAGTTCGATGTCATCCACGACAACCAGACGCTCGGCTACGGACTCCTCGCCGACCTCGGCGCCCCGCTCGTCACCACGATCCACCACCCCATCACCGTCGACCGGCAGCTCGACCTGGCCGCCGCCGGCACCCGCCGTCGGCGCGCCTCCGTACGCCGCTGGTACGGCTTCACCCGGATGCAGAAGCGGGTCGCCCGCCGGCTGCCCTCGGTGCTCACCGTCTCCGGCTCCTCCCGGCAGGAGATCGTCGACCACCTCGAGGTGCGCCCGGACCGCATCCACGTCGTGCACATCGGCGCCGACACCGACCTCTGGTCGCCCGACCCCTCGGTCGCCGAGGTGCCAGGCCGGATCGTCACCACCTCCAGCGCCGACGTCCCGCTGAAGGGCCTCGTCCACCTCGTCGAGGCGCTCGCCAAGCTCCGTGCCGGGAACCCGGAGGCGCACCTCGTGGTCGTCGGCAGGCGGGCCGAGGACGGACCGGTCGCACAGGCCATAGAGCGGCACGGACTCCGGGACGCCGTCGAGTTCGTCAAGGGCATCAGCGACGCCGAGCTCGTCGACCTGGTGCGCGGCGCCCAGATCGCCTGCGTCCCCTCGCTGTACGAAGGGTTCTCGCTGCCCGCCGCCGAGGCCATGGCCACCGGCACCCCGCTCGTCGCCACCACCGGCGGCGCCATCCCCGAGGTCGCGGGCCCGGACGGCGAGACCTGCCTGGCCGTCCCGCCCGCCGACGCCGGGGCGCTGGCCGACGCGCTCGCCCGGCTGCTCGGCGACCCCGAGCTGCGGGCCCGGCTCGGTGCCGCCGGCCGTGACCGGGTGCTCTCCCGCTTCACCTGGAAGCAGGCCGCCATCGGAACCGCCGCCCTCTACCGCGAGGCGATCGCCGCCCGGTCCGGTGCCACGCGCCCCGGCCGCGGTCGTTGACACCGCCGCCCGTTCCCGTCGTACCCGCCCCCCGACCTCCCCCGACCGCGAAAGCAGGCATTCGTGCTGACCGTGGACTTCACCCGCTTCCCGCTCGCCGCAGGTGACCGAGTGCTCGACCTGGGCTGCGGCGCCGGACGCCACGCCTTCGAGTGCTACCGGCGCGGCGCCCAGGTCGTGGCCCTCGACCAGAACGGCGAGGAGATCCGCGAGGTCGCGAAGTGGTTCGCCGCGATGAAGGAGGCCGGCGAGGCCCCCGAGGGAGCCACCGCCACCGCGATGGAGGGCGACGCGCTCAACCTGCCGTTCCCCGACGGGTCCTTCGACGTCGTGATCATCTCCGAGGTCATGGAGCACATCCCCGACGACAAGGGCGTGCTCGCCGAGATGGTCCGGGTCCTCAAGCCCGGCGGCCGGATCGCGATCACCGTGCCGCGCTACGGCCCCGAGAAGGTCTGCTGGACGCTCTCCGACGCCTACCACGAGGTCGAGGGCGGCCACATCCGCATCTACAAGGCCGACGAACTGCTCGGCAAGATCCGCGGCGCCGGCCTCAAGCCGTACGGCACCCACCACGCCCACGCCCTGCACTCGCCGTACTGGTGGCTCAAGTGCGCCTTCGGGGTGGACAACGACAAGGCACTGCCGGTCCGCGCGTACCACAAGCTGCTGGTCTGGGACATCATGAAGAAGCCGATGGCGACCCGGGTCGCCGAGCAGCTGCTCAACCCGGTCGTCGGCAAGAGCTTCGTGGCGTACGCGACCAAGCCGCACCTGCCCGTGGCCGCCGCGGCCGAGGACCTCACCAAGGCCGAGGCGTGACCGTTCCCGAGCAGACCGAGCACCTCGTACTGCCCGGGGTCCTCACCGCCGAGGAGGCCGCCGAGACCGTCGCGGCCCTGCTCGCCGTGCAGCGCCGAAACGGCGCCCTGCCCTGGTTCCGCGGCCACCACCTCGACCCGTGGGACCACACCGAGGCCGCCATGGCCCTCGACGCGGCGGGCGAGCACGCCGCCGCGGAGCGCGCCTACGACTGGCTGGCCCGGCATCAGAACGAGGACGGCTCCTGGTACGCCGCGTACCACGACGGAGACCCGGACCGGCCGACCGACCGCTCGCTGGAGAGCAACTTCTGCGCGTACGTGGCCGTCGGCGTCTGGCACCACTACCTCGCCACCGGCGACGACGCGTTCGTCGACCGGATGTGGCCGACCGTCTACGCCGCCGTCGAGTTCGTCCTGCGGCTCCAGCAGCCCGGCGGCCAGATCGGCTGGAAGCGCGAAGCCGACGGAACCCCGGTCGAGGACGCGCTGCTGACCGGCTGCTCCTCCATCCACCAGGCGCTGCGCTGCGCGCTCGCCATCGCCGAACGGCGCGAAGAGCCGCAGCCCGACTGGGAGTTGGCGACCGGAGCGCTGAGCCACGCGATCCGCAGCCACCCGGAACGCTTCCTGGACAAGAGCCGCTACTCGATGGACTGGTACTACCCGGTCCTCGGCGGCGCGCTCACCGCGACCGCTGCCAAGGAGCGGATCGAGGAGGGCTGGGACCGTTTCGTGGTCCCCGGCCTCGGAGTGCGCTGCGTCCTGCCCAACCCCTGGGTGACCGGCGGCGAGAGCTGCGAACTCGCCCTGGCGCTCTGGGTGATGGGCGAGTCCGACCGGGCGCTGGAGATCCTTCAGTCCATCAAGCATCTGCGCGCCGAGGGCGGCATGTACTGGACCGGGTACGTCTTCGAGGGCAACCGGGCGTTCTGGCCGGAGGAGCTCACCACCTGGACCGCCGGATCACTGCTGCTCGCGGTCGCCGCGCTCGGCGGCGACGAGGCGACCGGGGAGGTCTTCGGCGGCGAACACCTGCCGCGCGGACTGGAACCGGACTGCTGCCGCTGAGGCGAAAGGACCCGGGCCGGGCACCGGCCGCGCGACTGGGGGAAGCGGTTCTCGTGCCGCCGCTTCCCCGAGCCGGACGCGTACGTCGCGCGGATGTCTACACCGGGGTGCTGAGCGCGGCGTACAGGGCGTAGAGCACCACGGGAAGCGCACCCACGAGCCCCGTCACGGCCGCGATCACCGAGGGCAGCCGCCTGTTGGTCCGCAGGGACCTGATGAGGTAACCGACCAATACGAAATAGGCCAGAGTGACCACGACTCCGGCCCACAGCACAGCTGGACTGATTGATTGCATGACAATGCTCGTTCTCCCTGTGACGATGCCCAGTCCGGATCTACTGCGCTCACCAACAGGCAGGCCATGCGGGGCCCTTGGCAGGGGCCGGCCCATCCGCGGTTCGCGGCAGTGGGATGACGGTAGCTCAAAGTCGCTTGACTGAGCTAGAGTTGACGAAAATCGCAGCACGAATCGATCGGCTGTCGGGCCGGGCGGTCGGGGCCCGGGATGCCACTCCCGGGAACCCCGCCTCGGCGCAGCCCCGGACTGGGCAAGTCACAGAGTGCGATGCGCACATAGTGTCAGGCGCCGATAAACGATCCGTATACGTCTGCTAAACGAGTTGGTACGCTGCCGAAAGGGGGGCAGCGATGGATGACGCGTCACGGTTGTTGAAGCAGCGTCCCGCCGTGTCGCCCGATGGGCCGACGGCACTGCGCTTCAGCGTACTCGGCCCGGTGCGCGCCTGGCGCGGAACCGAGCAGCTGTCGACCGGATCACCGCAGCAGCGTGGCCTGTTGGCCGCCCTGCTGTTGCGCGAGGGCCGCACGGCGACCGCGGCCGAACTGATCGACGCGCTGTGGGGCGACGAGCCCCCGTCGCAGGGGCTGGCCGCCGTCCGGACGTACGCCTCCCGGCTGCGCAAGTTCCTCGACCCGGGCATCCTGGTGAGCGAGTCGGGCGGTTACGCGATCCGGGGCCTGCCCGACGGAGCCCTGGACCTGTCGACGGTGCAGGATCTCGCGGAGCGGGCGGAGCGGGCCAGGGCCGACGGGGAGCTGGGCCACGCGAGTGAGCTGCTCCGCAGGGCGCTGGCCCTGTGGGACGGCGAGCCGCTGTCGGGGGTGCCGGGCCCGTACGCGGAGACCCAGCGCATGCGCCTGGAGGAATGGCGCCTCCAGCTGATCGCATTCCGCCTGGACACGGAGCTGGAGCAGGGCCACCACGCGGAAGCGGTCTCGGAGCTCACGTCGCTGACGGCGGCGCACCCACTGCGCGAGCGGCTGCGGGAACTGCTGATGCTGGCGCTGTACCGCAGCGGCCGCCAGGCGGAGGCGCTGGCGGTCTACGCCGACACCAGACGGCTGCTGGCGGACGAACTGGGCGTGGACCCCAGCCCCGTCCTGACGGAGCTGCAGGGCCGGATCCTGCAGGCGGACCCGGCCCTGGCGGAACCCTCCGCCCCGGAGCCCGGGTCGGCCGTGGCCTCCGTACGGCCCGCCCAACTCCCCGCGACGGTCCCCGACTTCACGGGCCGCGCGCTGTACGTGGAGGAGCTGGGGGAGGTGCTGGCATCGGCCAACGGCCAGGTCATGGCGGTGTCGGCCCTGTCGGGAATCGCGGGCGTCGGCAAGACGACCCTGGCGGTACACGTCGCTCACCGGGCACGCTCGGAATTCCCCGACGGCCAGCTGTACGTGGACCTTCAGGGCCTGCGGACGACGAGGACCGAGCCCGAGACGGTCCTGGGTTCCTTCCTGCGCGCCCTGGGCACGCCGGAAGCGGCGATCCCCGACTCCCTGGAGGACCGGGCGGCGCTGTACCGCTCGGTCCTGGACGGGCGGCGGGTGCTGGTGCTCCTGGACAACGCGCACGACGCAGCCCAGGTGAGACCGCTGCTGCCGGGCACGGAGGGATGCGCCGCGCTGATCACGGCCAGGGGGCACCTGGGCGACCTCGCGGGCGCCCGTCTGGTGGACGTGGACGTGCTGAGCCCGGAGGAGGCCCTGCTCCTGTTCACCAGGATCGTCGGCCAGGAACGTGTCGCCGGCGAGCGTGCGGCGGCGCTCGACGTCGTTGCCGCGTGCGGCTTCCTGCCGTTGGCGATCCGGATCGCCGCGTCGCGGCTGGCGGTGCGGCGGACCTGGACCGTTTCGGTACTGGCCGCGAAGCTGGCGGACGAGCGGCGGCGACTGGACGAGCTGCAGGCCGGTGACCTGGCGGTGAAGGCCGCCTTCGAGCTGGTCTACGGGCAGCTGGAGCCCGCGCAGGCGCGCGCGTTCCGTCTGCTGGGCCTGGCGGACGGGCCGGACATCTCCCTGCCGGCCGCCGCGTCCGTGCTCGGCCTTCCCGAGGAGGACACCGAGGAACTCCTGGAGTCCCTCGTCGACACCTCGCTGGTGGAGTCGGCGGCACCGGGCCGGTACCGCTATCACGACCTGCTCCGCCTCTACGCGCGTGCCTGCGCGGAGCGCGACGAGCAACTGCCGGGCGAGCGGGCGGCGGCCCTGTCCCGGTTGCTCGACTTCTACCTGGCCACCGCGGCGGGCGTGTACGCGCTGGAGCGGCCCGGCGACCGCCTGATCGAGCACCTGGAGCCGACCGCCGGCGACGGGCCGGTGTTCACCGACCGCGCCGCGGCGCTGGACTGGCTGTTCGGCGAAGCGCGGGCGCTGCTGTCCGCGGCCCATCAGGCCGTCGGCACGGGCGAGTTGCGCAAGGCGGCCGATCTGCTGCTCGCGACGCGGGACCTCGCCGAGTCCGGCAGCGAATTCACCCGCTACGAGTCGGCGGTCACGGCCCTGCGGGACGCCGCGGCGGCAACCGGCGACGAGCGGACCGAGGGCCGGACACGAACCGCACTCGCCCACCTGCACTCCCTCGCGGGCCGTTTCCGGGAGGCGGACCACGAATCGCGCGAGGCAGTACGGCTCGCCGGTTCGGCCGGCGACTCCTGGACCATGGGCGACGCGCTCAACAGCAGGGGCGTCATCGCGCTCTACCAGAACCGGCACGAGGACGGGGAGGCCCATCTCTCCCGCGCCGTCGAGTACTTCCGTGCGCTCGGCGACCGCCCCGGAGAGGCCGGCGTCCTGTGCAACCTCTCGCGGGCGCACCTCGCGACCGGCCGGACCGCGAGCGCCGTCGCGCTGGCCCGGCAGGGCATCGAGATCTACGACGCCCTGGGCAGCTCCGTGCGCGGCGCCAACGGCCGGTACGCGCTTGCTCTGGCGCTCACCCGGAGCGGCGAACTGGACCTTGCGAGCGACCGCCTCCACGAGGCTCTGGACGTCTTCCGCGAGGGCCGTCAGAAGCTGTGGGAGGGCATGAGCCTGTTCCGGCTGGCCGAGGTCGACCTCGCCGCCCGGCGCCCGGCACAGGCCGCGGTCAACGCCGAGACGGCGCTGATCACGCTGGGCGGAATCGGCGGGGAGTGGCGTCGGGCCAACGTGCTGACCGTGCTCGGCCACGCACTTTCGGAACTGGGCCAGACCGGGCGTGCCGTCGCTTCGTGGAACGAGGCGCTGGACGCCTACGAGCGGCTGGGCGCCCCGGAGGCCGAGGCGTTGCGCACGCTGCTCCTCGACGGGCACCCGGACCGGACGTACAGCGTCGCCTGACGGGGCCGCCGCGCCGGCCGGTCCACGTGCCCGTCGTGTGCCCCGCACCGGCCGGTCCTCATGCCCCGTCGCGTGCCCCGCACCGGGAACCCGGACGGCGTTTCCCGGGTGGCACGCCGTTCCGGGCCGGGCGAACCTTACCGAGAGTGGCCAGAGCCGTCACTCATCGTAGAGATCGCCCTGATGTGCCCGGCCAGGGAGGCCCGCTGTGCCCAGTTACACCGCGACCGGTCCCGTACCGCTCCGCCGTCCGATCGTCGCGCTGCTGCTGTCCTGTGCCCTCGTCGTGGGCACCGGCGCGTGCGGCGGCGGCGACAAGAGCGGTACGAGCAGTTCGGCGTCGCCGAGCGGCACCTCGTCGGCCGAGGCACAGAAGTTCGCCAAGACCCGGTTCGTCACCAACGCGGGGCTCGCTGCCGGGGCGACGTACCAGTGGATCGTGAAGCCCTATCGGGCGGGCAAGTTCAAGAAGGGCGCCGACGGGCGGACGTTCGCGCTGGTCAAGGCCGGGCTCGCGGGTGGCTTCGCCTACAACCGGCTGAAGGCGGCGGCGGTCAACGCCAAGGGCGACCCGCTGCTGTCCAAGGCGGTCGCGCCGCTGACGGCGGGCATCGAATCGCTCAAGGGGCTCGCCGAAAAGCTCCGCAAGGGACAGGCGGGCGAGGGCGACGTCGGCGCCTTCGAGAGCGTGATCAGCGGCATCAAGGACGCGGGCCGCAGCGCCGGTGCGGAGGTCAAGGACAAGGTGCCCAGCACCTCGCAACTCGGCGGATAAGCAATGGGGTTCGGCCCGTGACCGGATTAGGGTGCGCGACATGAACCCACTCACGCAGGACCTCGCGCACGACCGCTACTGCGACGAGATCATCGCCCGCACCGACGCGCTGAGAGCCACCGTCCGGGGCGCGGACCTCGGCGCGACCGTACCGACCTGCCCCGACTGGACCCTGCGCGAACTCGCCCACCACGTCGGCCAGGCCCACCGCTGGGTCGGCGAGATCGTACGCACCCGGGCGACCGAGGTGGTCCCGCCCGAGCAGGTACCGCACTCCACCCCGGGGAGCGACGACCCCGCCGCCCTCGACGCCTGGCTGGCGGAGGGCGCGGCCGGCACCGTCGGGGCGCTGCGGGCCGCGGGCCCGGAACAGAAGGTGTGGTCCTGGGCCTGGGAGGGAAGCACCGGCTTCTGGGCGCGCCGAATGGCGCACGAGACGATCGTCCACCACGCCGACGCGGCACTCACCGCCGGGACCGGGTACGAGGTGGCGCCGGAACTGGCCGCCGACACGATCGAGGAGTGGCTGGAGATCGTCGCCTTCGCGCAGGGCGCCGGCGACAAGGAGGCCGCCGGGCTGACCGGGGCCGGGCGCTCCATCCACCTGCACGCCACGGACGTACCGGACGCCGAGTGGCTGATCGAGCTGGGCAAAGAAGGCTTCACCTGGCGGCGCGCCCACGAGAAGGCGACCGTCGCGCTGCGGGGCCCGCTCACCGACGTCATGCTGGTCTTCTACCGGCGCCTGGCCGCCGACAGCGGCCGGGTCGAGGTGCTCGGTGACGCGGAACTGCTGGACTTCTGGCTGGAGCGCGCCACCTTCGGCTGAGCGCCCGGGCCCCGGGATCCCGCCGCCGGCCCGGCCCGTTCTGCGCGCCGGGCGGGCCTGAGCGAAGCTGGATGGGAAGCCCGTAGTGTCCGGCGGCCCCGGTGGAGGTGCCGATGGAGCCAGTCCGCGCCCTGAAACGGATCGCCTTCCTGCTGGAACGTGGCAGGGCCGACACCTACCGCGTGCGGGCCTTCCGCGCTGCCGCCGACGCGGTGGCCGCGATGGCGGACGGCGAGGCCGGGCGGCGGGCGGCGGCCGGGTCGCTGGAGGCGGTCAAGGGCATCGGGCCGAAGACCGCGCAGGTGATCCGGGAGGCGATGGCCGGGGAGGTGCCCGGCTATCTCGAACGGCTGGAGGAGGAGGCCGCGGCCCGGCCCGACGAGGGCGGCGCGGACCTCCTCGCGCTCCAGCGCGGCGACTGCCATCTGCACTCCGACTGGTCGGACGGCGGCAGCCCGATCGAGGAGATGGGCCGCACCGCGGCGGAGCTGGGCCACGAGTGGGCGGTCCTCACCGACCACTCGCCCCGGCTGACCGTCGCCAACGGGCTCTCCCCGGACCGGCTGCGCCGGCAGCTGGCACAGGTCGCCGAGCTGAACGCGCGGTGGGCGCCGTTCCGGCTGCTCACCGGCATCGAGTGCGACATCCTCCCCGACGGCTCCCTCGACCAGGAGGACGAGCTGCTGGAACAGCTGGACGTCGTGGTGGTCTCCGTCCACTCCGAACTGCGGATGGCCCCGGCCCCGATGACCAGGCGCCTGATCGCGGCCGTCCGCCACCCCCGGGCGGACATCCTCGGGCACTGCACGGGGCGACTGGTCGCGGAGCGCAGACGCCCGGAGTCCCGGTTCGACGCGGACGCGGTGTTCGCCGCGTGCGCGGAGGCCGGTACCGCCGTGGAGATCAACAGCCGGCCGGAACGGCTCGACCCGCCCCGCAGGCTGCTGAGCCGCGCCGTCGGGGCGGGCACCCTCTTCGCCGTCGACACCGACGCCCACGCACCCGGACAGCTGGACTGGCAGATCCACGGCTGTGCCCGCGCCGAGGAGTGCCTGGTCCCGGCGGAACGCGTCGTCACCACCTGGCCGGCCGACCGGCTCCTGGCCTGGTCGCGCGGCGGCACGATCCCGGAGCGGGCCCGCTCCGGGGCGGACGGGGCCGTCGGCGCGGCCCCGGGACAGGAACGGTGAAGCCATGACGGCCACGAGCGTGCGAGGCATCGACCACATCGGGGTCACGGTCCCCGACCTGGAGACCGCGACCCTCTTCCTCACGAGGGCCTTCGGCGCCGAGGTGCTCTACGACACCCTGCGCCGCCAGGACGGACCCAGCGGCGGCCCCGACGTCGAACGGCGGCTCGGCGTCCCGGCGGGCACCCAGCAACTGGCGATCAGGATGCTGGCCCTGCCCGGCGGCGGTCCGGGCATCGAGCTCTTCGAGTTCCAGGGCCCCCGCCGCGAACCCCCGGTGCTGCCCTGCGACTTCGGCTGGCAGCACGTGGCGCTGTACGCGGACGACCTGGACGCGGCCGTCCGGGACTGCGTGGCCGCGGGCGCCTCGCTGCTCGCCGACGCGCAGCCGCTGCCGGGCCCCGAGGAGGGGGAGCACAACCGGTTCGCGTATCTGCGCACCCCCTGGGGCAGCACCCTGCAACTCCTGACATACCCGGACCCCCAGCCGTGGGAGCGCACCGCCCCACGACGGAGCGCCGGTGCCTGGCCGACCGACCCGGCCCGGCCGGCCGCTACTGGTTGAGCTCGGCGAGCACCCGCAGGGTGTGCGGGTCCGGCGCCGTCACCAGCAGATCGGTGACCGGCCCCTTGCGCCACAACTCCAGGCGCTCCGCGATCCGTTCACGCGGACCGACGAGCGAGATCTCGTCCGCGAACGCGTCCGGCACCGCCAGCACCGCCTCCTCCTTGCGCCCTTCGAGGAACAGCCGCTGGATCCGCCGCGCCTCCTCCTCGAACCCCATCCGCGCCATCAGATCCGCGTGGAAGTTACGGGCCGCGTGGCCCATTCCCCCGATGTAGAAGCCGAGCATCGCCTTCACCGGCAGCAGCCCCTCCGCGACGTCGTCGCAGACCCGGGCCCGGGCCATCGGCGCGATCACGAATCCGTCGGGCAGGTCCGTGAGCGAGGCCTCGTACACATCGGTGCGCATCGGGGACCAGTACAGCGGCAGCCAGCCGTCCGCGATCCGGGTCGTCTGCGCGATGTTCCTCGGCCCCTCCGCCCCGAGCAGCACGGGCAGCCCCGGCCGCAGCGGATGGGTGATCGGCTTCAGCGGCCTGCCCAGCCCGGTGGCGTCCGGACCGCCGTACGGGTGGGAGTGGAACCGGCCGTCCAGCTCCACCGGGGCCTCGCGGCGCAGTACTTGGCGGATGACGTCGACGTACTCCCGGGTCGCGGTCAGCGGGCTCTTCGGGAACGGCCGTCCGTACCAGCCCTCCACCACCTGCGGGCCGGACAGACCGAGGCCGAGCATCATCCGGCCGCCGGAGAGATGGTCGAGGGTGAGGGCGTGCATGGCGGTGGCGGTCGGGGTGCGCGCCGCCATCTGCGCGATGCCGGTGCCCAGCAGGATCCGGGAGGTGTGCGCGGCGATCCAGGTCAGCGGGGTGAAGGCGTCCGATCCCCAGGCCTCCGCCGTCCACACCGACGCGTACCCCAGCGCCTCGGCCTCCCTGGCCAGCTCCAGGTGGGCGGGGTTCGGGCCCCGGCCCCAGTATCCGAGCGCGAGTCCGAGCCGCATGTCCGCCGCCTCCCCATAGTTCTGACGATTCGTCAGAAAGTCAGGTACGGACGGAGGGTACGGCAGCGGCCCCCCACCCGGAAGGGGTGGAGGGCCGCTGCCGTACTGCCTGTGGCGGGCTCAGCCGCGCTGGATGCCCGTCGTGTCCTGGAGTACACCGCGACGGCCGTCCTGGGTCTGGGCGATGAGGCCCGGACCGCGCTGCTCCACCGCGAGGTACCAGGTGCCGGGCGCCAGTTCGGCGATCGGCGACGGCGAACCGTCCTCCCCGTACAGCGGGCGGGCCACCGGCACCGCGAACCAGAACGGCGTGAAGTCACCGGCCGGCGCACCGCCCGCGTCGGGAGCCTTCGGGGCGTGCCCCTGGGGCTGCGGCTCCGGCTGACCGGGCTGCGGCTGCGCACCGTAGGGCTGCTGCTGACCCGGCTGGCCACCGTACGAGGGCTGCTGCTGGCCCGGGTAGCCGTATCCCTGACCGGGCTGCGGCTGACCGCCGTACTGCGGCTGCACAGCGGGAGAGGCCGAGGCGCTCACCAGCGGGGCCTTGAGTGCGGGGACCAGCGGGGTGGCGATCGCGCCGCCCGCGAGCACGATCGTGGCCAGCAGGCCGAGGATCATTCCGGCGCCCGTGTCGCTGGCGTCGATGGTCGTCCAGAAGGCCGTCCACAGCGCGAAGACGCAGAAGGCGGCACCGAATTGACCGAGGTCGAGACCGACGACCTTCCGGGCCGGCATGGAACGGCCGACAATGACCAGCGCCGCACCGATGATCCCGGCCAGATAGACGCTCATCAGCAGCCCGAGCGAGTCCCAGGCGTTCGGGGCGTTGTAGTTGGAGCAGCTGATGCCCGAGGGGCAGTCGAAGCCGAAGAGGTCGAGGAATGAGGCGATGAACAGCACGACCGCTGCTCCGATCACCACGCCGTCGCCTCGGGAGAGGGAGCGGATATTCACGTGAAGGTCCTTAGTCGGTCGTCTCGTCGGGGCGGTCGTCGCTGCCGCCTGTACGGGTACAGCGGGTACGGCACGAAGCTCGGGGCGGCCCCCATCGTACGGATGAATCTATCGTCTGACCGTACGGGTTGTGTTCCTGCCCGGACGCCGGACACACATCCCCCCAATTTCGCCTCAGAACTACCTCTCGCTACCCGTTGAGGTAGCTGCTGATGCCATCGGCGATGCCCTGTGCCGCCTTCTGGCGCCAGCTCGCGCTGGTGAGCAGAGCGGCGTCCTTCGGATCACGCATATTGCCGCATTCGATGAACACTTTGGGCACGGTCGACAAATTCAGTCCGCCCAGGTCCTTTCGGATGTCCAACCCGCTATTGCCGCCGATGTAATTGGAAGGCGCACTTCCGGTATCGCGGACGAAGAGTCCGGCGATCCTGGTGCCGAGGTCGCGCGACGGCTCGACGATCTTCGAGGTGTCCGCCTTACCGCCCCGCACCAGCCCGGGAAGGATCACATGGAAGCCGCGGTTGCCGACCGCGGAACCGTCCGCGTGCACCGAGACCACCGCGTCGGCCCGCGCCTCGTTGCCGATCCGGGCCCGCTCGTCGACGCACGGCCCGTACGCGCGGTCGTTGTCGTACGTCAGCACGACCTTCGCACCCTGCTTCTGGAGGAGAGCGCGCAGCCGGTGCGACACATCGAGGGTGAACTGTGCCTCCGCGTAACCGGAGTTGGTGGACGTCCCGGTGGTGTCGCACTCCTTGTGCGTGGTGCCGATGTCCACCTGGCGGTTGATCTCGCCGGTGTGCAGATGGTTGTTCGGGTTGTGCCCGGGGTCGATGACGACGGTCTTGCCGGACAGCGGCCCGGTGGCCCCGCCGCCCGCCGGCTTCGCGGCGGGCGTGGGGGATGCGGACGTCTTCGTCCTCTGCGGCGCCGGGGCGCTCTTCGACGGCGGCGGCGCGGAGGTACCGCCGCCGCCCTGCCGGGGCTCGGCCCGCGTCCCGCCGCTGTCGTCGCCCGCGCCGCAGCCCGCGGCGGTCAGGCACACGGCGGCGAACGCGGTGGCGGCGAGCAGGGACCGGCGGCGCCGGGTGGGGGGAACACTCTCGTCGTACGGCACCACGCGATGCTATCCGGGCCTCTGGACGGCCGCCCTCAGATGCCCGTTCCGGTACGCCGCAGCACCCGCAGCGAATCCGTCACCGAGACCTCGGTGAACGCCCCGGACTCCAGTGCCCGCAGATAGACGCGGTACGGGGCCTGACCGCCGTGCGCGGGGTCCGGGAACACGTCGTGGATCACCAGCAGCCCTCCCTCGGCCACATGCGGCGCCCAGCCCTCGTAGTCGCCGTTCGCGTGCTCGTCGGTGTGACCTCCGTCGATGAAGACGAACCCGAGCTTCCCGCCCCAGACCGCCGCGACCTGCGGAGACCGCCCGACCAGCGCCACGACGTGGTCCTCCAGACCCGCCGCGTGCAGGGTCCGGCGGAAGGTCGGCAGTGTGTCCATCCGCCCGACCTCCGGATCCACCACGGTCGGGTCGTGGTACTCCCAGCCCGGCTGCTGCTCCTCGCTGCCGCGGTGGTGGTCGACGGTGAGCGCGGTCACCCCGGCCGCCCGCGCGACATCGGCGAGCAGGATCGTGGAGCGCCCGCAGTACGTGCCGACCTCCAGGACGGGCAGCCCCAGCGCGGCGGCCTCGGCGGCTGCCGCGTACAGCGCGAGTCCCTCACCCACCGGCATGAAGCCCTTGGCGGCCTGGAAGGCGGCGAGAATCTCGGGCGACGGCTCGACGACGGACTCGGCGGGCACGGGTTCCTCCTGGTGGGGACGGTGGTCGGGGGTGCGCGTTTCGACGGCGCCCCATCGTGCCGTACGCCCCCGCCGAAGGTGTCGGCGGGGGCGTACGGCCCGCTCGACGACCCAGGCGCCGGCTTCAGGTCTCTTCGTACGGCCGTGAGCCCGACTGTCACAGGCGCGCAGTACGGTCGCCCCATGGCAGCCGTGATCGACCTGACGCTTGACTGCGCGGACGCACAACTCCTCGCCGCTTTCTGGAAGACGGCCCTCGGCTATGTCGACGAGCCGCCGCCGGCCCCCTTCAGGACGCGCGCGGAGTGGTTCGCGTCCTTCGACCTGCCGGAGGACGACTCCGTGGACGACGGGGCGTGGCTCTGCGATCCCGACGGCGTCGGCCCCCGCCTGGGCATCCTCAGGGTTCCCGAGCCCAAGACGGCGAAGAACCGGCTGCACATCGACGTTCGAGTGCCGGGACACGGCAGTCCGGACGAGAGATGGGCACGGATCGAGGCGGAGTCCGAACGCCTGGTGCGGGCGGGCGGGAGCGTCCTGGAGAAGTTCGACGGGCACCACGTGATGATGGCGGACCCGGAGGGCAACGAGTTCTGCGTCGCCGCAGCGCCTGTGTGACGGGCCGGTGGCGCCGGGCCCGGCCCGCAGGGCCGTACGCCCCCGCCGGACACGGTGTGTGCTCGGCAGCGGCGTACGAGGGGTGAGCCCGGGGCGGGGCCGGTCGGCGGGGCCGGGACGTCGGCAGGTCTGCCGGAGGCGGGTCATGACGCCGAGGCGTGCTGTTGCCGGACGCCTCGTGGATCCCGGCGTCACCCCCGCGGCGCCCCCGCGAGCCGCCCCCGCGCGGCGGCCTGGATCGGGGAGGGCCCGATCGCCCACTGGAAGGTGCGTCCGACGGCCGTCGCCAGCGGCCGGTCCCAGCCGGTGCGGACGAGGGCCGGGCGGTGGATGCCGAGTTCGGTGCGGGCCCAGTCGGGGAGGAGCCCGGCCGAGGCGTTCGTGAGCAGGCGTACGACCAGCCGTTCCCGTCGTGTGCGTCCGAAGCCGCGGAGGAACAGTACCGAGTCCAACGCGGCCGGAGTCGCGTGGAGTCGGGGGCGCAGCCGGGCCAGGTAGCGCTCGGCTTCGAGGGATGTGCGCGGTACGTTCCGTGCGCCCAGCGCCTCGGCCATGGGGGCGGCCTGGCGGTAATAGGCGTCGCACTCGGCGGGGGTCAGCCGGAGCGGCCGGGGTGCGTAGGTCTGGTGGCCGGCGAGGAAGCTGCGTACCTCGGCGGTGTGCACCCAGGTGAGCAGATCGGGGTCGTCCGCGCGGTACGGCCGGCCGTCGGGGGCGGTGCCGTGCACCCGGGTGTGGATCCGGCGCACGAGGTCGATCACCTCGCGGGCGGCGGCCGAGGAGCCGAAGGTGGTCGTGGTGATGAACCGTACGGTTCCATTCAGCCGCCCGACCGGATCGGCGCGGAAGTCGGAGTGCTGGTCGACCCCTGCCATGGCCAGCGGATGCAGCGACTGGAGCATGAGCGCGGCGAACCCGCCGGTGAGCATCCCGGTGGCCTGCCCGTGCACCCGCCACACCGGATCCCCCGGCGCGATCCCGAACAGCCCGGGATCACCCGGTGGCCCGGCGTACCGCTCCAGCCTGAGCTCCCCGCCGTGCATGGTCGCCGTGAGTTCCGTCGCGATCCGTTTCCGCAGTCCCACCGGCACCTCCAGGGTTCCCTTCCCTCAGCCGAGGGTACCGACCCGCCCGGCGAGCACGGCCACGAGAATGAGCAGTCCGCACAGCGGATTGGTCGCGAACGCCCGCCCGCAGGCCACGGCATCCGCAGGGTCGGCCCGCCACACCTGCCATCCCAACTGCCCCGCGACCACGCACAGTCCGGGCCAGTACAGCGGCCCGAGCCCGGCCACGGTCCCGAACGCGACGAGCAGCACCACGCACCCCGCGTACGCGCCGCCCACCAGCACCCGGCTGCGCCGCCCCAGCAGTACGGCGGCCGACCGCACCCCGGCCCGCACATCGGCCTCCCGGTCCTGGCAGGCGTAGACCACGTCCGTACCCACGGCCCAGCAGATCAGCGCCCCGTACAGCACCCCGCCCCCGAGCCCGATCCCTCCGGTGAGCAGGACGTACACCAGCGGCACCGTCCAGTTGATGGTGATCCCCAGCCATACGTGCGGCCAGTGGGTGAACCGCTTCAGGTACGGATACACCGCCGCGAGGGGCGCCCCGGCCGCCGCCCACACCACGGCCTCCACACTCCAGAACCCCATCACCAGCGGAGCGACGGCCCCCACCACGACACACAGCACCAGGGCCCGCCCGGCCGCCAGCCGTCCGGAGGCGACGGGCCGCCCCGCCGTACGCGGCACCTGCGCGTCGAACCGTGCGTCCAGCACATCGTTGAGGCCGCAGGCGGCCCCCCTCGACAGCACCCCGTACACCAGGAGCAGCAGCCCGAGCAGGCCCCCGTCCCGGGGCCCGGCGATCGCTCCCAGGGCTATCCATCCGGGCACCACCAGCAGCCAGGACCCCACCGGCCGGTCCAGCCGCAGCAACTCCAGATAGGGCCGCACCCCGGAAGGGGTCCGCCCCACCAGCCGGGCGGCACGGCCCTGGGCCGGGACTCGATTCGGGGTTCGGGCCGGGGCCTGTGGGGCGGCGGTCATACCGATTCATGCCCCTTTCCAGGGGGATCGCGTGCCGATCGGTCCAACCTAAGGGCTGTCCCGCAATTCCTGGCGGGCGTGCGACGACAGCTACGGCACCTCGCCGCGTTGTCGGAACGTCCACATACATCCAGTATGTGGACGTCCCTCCGCCTTGCGATGCACCGCATCTGACGCCGCACGCTGTTCCACCAGGAATTGCGGGACAGCCCTTAGCCGACAGGCGAGGGGGCGACCCCGGCCAGGACTTCTGGTCCCAGCCGGGACGACGATCGTGGTGCCGCCGCCGGATCGCGTCTTCGACGTACCTGACAGAGTGGACGCCTCCGTATCCCGACTGCGCAAGGTCACGGCAGCCGGCGACTACACCTACTACGTCGACATCGCCACCGCCATGGGCGGCCTGCCCCAGCTTGCGAACAGCGCCGTCCAGTGGCTGGAGGACCCCCACACCGTCCGGCAGCGCTGACGCGACCTGGTCACCGCCCGCCAAGGCCACCTGCGCGGGACTCAGTTACGGAACAGGAGACCATCGGTCCCGGTCGGAGCAGGCAGGTTCACCAGCTGCACTCGCAATTGCACGCGATCACGAGGCTGTTTGCGGCTGCGGCACCAGACACCGTCTCGGCGTGGGCCGGGCCGGCAGTGGACAGGAAGGCACCGGTCAATACGGCGGCGAGCAAACCAGCCGTACGCAACTTTCGCAAGATGGACATTGGTTACGCTCCTCAGTCTGCGCTGTAGGCACTGCGCGCTCTGGTAGAGGCATTCGCAGCTGCTCAGGTTCCCGTCGCCCCGGACGCCTGCCTTTCAGCGCACAGATCGCCTCGGCCTGCGGCCGGTCCGGGGGGGTGCCCCTATGTCTTTGGTCAAGGTGGTCGGGTGGCGCTCTGTCCGCCATGAGCGATGAGGCGTGTGTGGAAGAGCGGGTCGGCCAGGGATGCGAACGCGGCGAGGAAGAAGACCCGTTTGAGCTGCTTGTTTCCCCTGCGGGAGGGCTGTTCGCCGCAGATCGAGGACCCCGAGCTCCGGGTCGCGGGGGCGAGTCCGCGTAGGCGGCGAGGTGGCCGGCGGTCGGGAAGGTCCTGCCGTCGCCGACCTCGACCAGGATGCGGGCCCCGGTCCTGACTCCGACTCCCGGCATGGATGTCAGGACCTTCGAAAGGGGGGTGGGCCTCCAGCAGTTGCTCGATCCGAGCGGCCAGTAGCTTGCGCTGGTCAAGCACGGCGGCCAGCGAGGCGGCCAGGCTCGGAACGATCAGCGCAGCCGCCTCGGTGCCTGGAACGACGACGGTCCGCTCGTCCAGTGCGGCAAAGATGTCCTCGACCAGCCGCTCGGCCATCCTCGGAGCCTTCGGCCGTAACCGGGTGACCAGACGTCGCCGTCCGGCCTTGCGAATCTGAGCTGGTGACCCGAACCGTTCCAGCAGCGTGAGGACGGCCGGGTGCTGCATCCGCGGCCCCAGCACCCGCTCCAGCGAAGGAAGGATGGATCTGGGCCAGCAGGCCGTGGAGCCGGTTCGCGACCCGGGTCGCTTCGCCTGCCAGGTCGTCATCGAACCCGACGATCATCTCCAACTCGGCGATCGTCCCGTCCTCGCCGTCGACGGCCCGCAGCATGTGAGGCGTCGCCCGGGACGCGTCCGCGATGATGAACGCGTCCTTCGCGTCTGTCCTGGCCTCGCCCGGGTAGAGGTCGGCGATCCGCCGCATCGTCAGGCCCGGAAGACAGGCGACCGGGCAGCCCATGTCCCTCGCGACGGCCAGTGGCAGGGCGCCGATCGAGGCCGGCTGATCGACCACGACCAGCACCGTTCCGTGCTTGGCCCCCAGCTTCGCGAACGGCTCGTGGAGTTTCGGCTCGGTGTTGGGCAGCCGTTTGTCGAAGGCTTTCTTCCTGGTCGGAGTGACGGCGGTGGCGTGGTGTTCGCCCTTGCCGACATCCAGGCCGAGAAGGACGTCGATGGTGCTGGCGTCGATCACGTGCAGGCCCCTCCGTCACGATTTCGTCCGGCCTTGCCTCGGCACCGAGCTGCCACATCCACGTTACGGAGAGCTCTTCCGGCCTGGGTGAAGCCGGTGCTCAAGCCCCTCATCAGCGGTCCGTCGATGCCTCCGGGCCCGGTGACACCCCCCCGGATCATCAACCGCAACAAGGGGGGAAGTCATGCCGGACCCGAAGGCCGGAGGCCCCATTGTGGAGCCACGAAAAAGGTGACGGGGGGCGGAACGAAATTGTCGTCTGGGCGTGTAACTCCGCAACAGGAGACCTGGTAATCGCATGTCGGATCAGTCTTGCGGAATTTGGTTTTCCACTTGTCTTCGCAGGGTTAATGGGTGACCAAATGGCTAGGGCATTCGATGTGGTCCCAGTAGGGGAATTCCTCTGGACGGTCCAGGGTTGCGGCCCCGGCTTCCTTGTCCTTTTTTGCCTGGGGCCCGCAACTGGATTTTCAGTGACTGCCCTTTATGGTCCAGTCGATGCCACTTCACGGGCGGTTCCGGCGGCTTCCACACGCGTTCTTCCGTCGCAGCGAACAGCATGGTGGTGAGGGGGTCACCTGAACTTCGCTGGAAGGATCGCTATGGCTACCGGCAAGATCTCCACAGTCGCAGGGACGGGACAGCGGGGGCTGGACAAGGAGCACGATGCCGTCAAGGCCCGGCTGAACGCTCCGGGAGGGCTCGCGGTGGACGCTGCTGGAACCCTCTACATCGCCGACACCCAGAATCACCAGGTCCGGAAAGTGGTCGGCGGTGCCATCTCCACCGTTGCGGAAGGCTTTTCCTTCCCAACCGGGCTGGCGATCGACAGCCTGGGAAATCTCTATGTCGCCGACGCTGGGCACAACCAGATCCGGAAGATATCCCCAGCCGGAGTGGTCACCACCATTGCGGGCAACGGAAAGGAAGGGAATTCCGGCGACGGGCAGAGTGCCGTGGAAGCCGAGTTGAATCAGCCGGAGGGGGTGGCAGTGGACAAGGCGGGAAACGTCTACCTCACCGACACCGGGAACGACCAGGTGCGGAAGGCCTCCAACGGGGTCATCGCGTTCGTCACCGACAAGAACGTCGGGGGCGAGGGCTGCCTTTCGGTTCCCACGGGCATCGCCGTGGACAGTATGGGCAACATCTACTTCTCCAGCACGAACACGTCTCAGGTGCTGAAGTTCTCCACGACCGGCGAGACGACCGAGGTCACCAGACACATCGCCTGGCCCAAGGGGCTGACGCTGGTCAAGGACGGAGACGAGTACGTCGCCGGGTGGGGCGAAGAACGGGTCTGCGAGATCTCCGGGGGCCAGGTCACCCCGGTGGCCGGTACCGGCAAGTCCGGCTACGACGGCGACGACAAGGACGCCCTGACGGCCAAGCTCAGCGAACCGGAAGCCGTGGCCGTGGACGCCGCAGGAAACTTCTACATCGCGGAATCCATGAACCACCGTGTGCGCAAGGTGACGGTCGCGGCCCATGGACCGCAAACCGGCGTGTGAGGGGCCTGTCGAGCCGCTTCATCCGCCCGAGGTGAGCTGTCGACGCGTATGACGCGTGTGGCTCGTACGAACGAGTGGGAGCCGGGCAGGACCCGGCGGCGCTTCCGGCCGATGTGGTCGGGGGCGCCGGCGCGGTCGGCCGCGTCCGGCCGGGGGAACTCAGGGGAGCGCCGGACAGCGACCGGGCATCAGGGGAACCCGTGTCCCGCCTGGCGACGCTTTCGCTTTCGTGCGCGCCGCTGTCCCGGTCCACAGCTCGGCCGAGTCGCGATCATGACGGGCCTGACCGACTCTGTGGCCGTGGCGGCGCGGGATCACGGCGCGGCGTCCACACCGGTCCCGAGCAGGACGCTCGACATCGATCCTGAAGGAGAAGCATGGGCACGCCCGAGTACGTCGGCTACTTTCCAGCGTGGGGGATCTACGGCAGGAAGTTCCACATCAAGGATCTCCACGACAACGGCACCGCGGAGTGCCTGACGATTCTGAACTACGCGTTCGAGAACATCTCGTCGGACACCAAGTACAACCCCGGCTTCAAGTGCTTCGAATCGATCAAGCTGAACACCGCGGAGAGCGACAACAACGCCGATGGCAGCAAGGACGCCGGGGACGCGTGGGCGGACTACCTGTGCGCCTTCGGCCCCGGCGAGAACCTGGACGGGGTTCAGCAGCAGGCGGAGGCCAAGACCCTCATGGGGAACTTCTACCAGCTGAAAAAGCTCAAGGAGAAGCACCCCAACCTCAAGGTCCTTGTCAGCCTCGGAGGCTGGACGTACTCCAGGAACTGGTCCGAAGCGGCCAAGACCGACGACACCAGGAAGGCGCTCGTCTCGTCGTGCATCGACCTGTTCATCAAGGGAAACCTGCCCACGAAGATCTTCGACAAGACGGAGATGAAGGACCACTTCGGGGGCGCCGGCGTGGCGGCGGGTATCTTCGACGGCGTCGACCTCGACTGGGAGTGGCCCGCCTGTGATCTCGGGCTCCACGGGAACCACTTCGACCCGAAGAACGACAAGACGAACCTTGTCGCGCTGCTCAAGGAGTTCCGCACCCAACTCGACGCGCTCGACCAGAAGCAGGCCCGCGGCGGAAAGTACCTGCTGACCATGTTCCTCCCCGCCGGGCCGGACGTGCTGACGGCCGGCTGGGACGTGGACGGCGTGATGCAGAACCTCGACTACGGCAACCTGCAGGGCTACGACTACCACGGGCCGTTCGGGGGATCCGAGAACAAGACCAACCACCAGTCCCAGTACGCGGACTCGGCGGCGAACGCCCTCTCGGTGGAGCGGGCTCTCGCGCCATGGATCGCGAAGGAGGAACACAAGAAGAAGATCCTCTTCGGGATCCCGTTCTACAGCCGCGGCTGGGAGAAGGTGAAGGACGACCCGCAGCACCCGGACGGGCTCGGCTGCGAGGCGACGGCTGCGGTGCGCACGACGAAGAAGGACAAGGACGGCATCCCCGACTCGAACGACGTGAGCGGAAACCCGTGGAAGGCGAAGTGGCAGGCGGGCGTCAACGACTACCGTGACGTCGCCGGGCTGACCGCGTACGGCTTCACCCGCCACTGGGACGCGAACGCGCTCGTCGCCTATCTGTACGGCGAGGTGACCGACACCTTGACGCAGGACAAGATGAAGGTCTTCTGGACCCTGGACGACCGTCAAGCGGTGTACGAGAAGGCGAAGAAGGCCAAGGAATTGGGGATCGCCGGGGTGATGGCCTACTCCCTCGACGGGGACATGACGAAGACCGGCGATCTGTCCCGGAGTATCCGCGCCGGCCTGGACGGCAAGGACAACCCGGCCGGCGAGTAGGGGCCCGCGCGATGTCACGGCCTGAAGCCGCGTGCCCGGCTCCGCCCGTCCGGTTCCGCCCCGCCTTCGAATGCGAGCCCGAACGGGTGGAGCGTCAGCGGATGGCGTGGACGGGAACGTGCCGCCGGGTACCTCTGCTCACGTCATGCCAACCCCCTTAATGAAGGGATGAGTTCGTGAAGAGAGCCATGTTCGCTGCCGTGCTGACGGGAGGCCTGATCCTCAGCGGCGTAGCCGGTCCGGCCGCCCTGGTCGGCAGCGCCTCGGCGCAGGTACAGACCGCGTGCGGAACCCAGGCGTCCGACTATCTCGGTGCCACTTATCGGACCAGTGATCAGGACGTGCTCTACCGCTTGGGAGACGACGGCACCGTCTACTCCAACTACGGTGGGCAGATCGAGCACCCCTGGGGCAAGTGGCGGGTCACCGACAAGGGCCTGGAGGTCCAGGGCGGTGGCAGCCCCGTGTGGACGAGCACCTTCCGGGGGTGTGACAACGACTCCACGACTCCGTCCTTCCTGGTGTTCACTGGTGCGGGTGGTCACTACACCCTGGAATGGATCAAGGTCTGAGCCGAGTCCCGACAGGGATCCCCGCCGGGATTCCTGCCCGGACCGTCGACCGACTGCCGGGGCGGCAGCGGATCGGACCCCGCTCCACGACGCTGGAGCGGGGTCCTGGCCGTTCCCGTGGGAACCGCAGGGGGCTGTGCGCAGGAGGGAGCGGGTCGGCAGCGCCGGGTTCTGTAGGTCTATGTTGCGGTCTTGGCCTGCGGGCGACCAGACGCAGATAGAGGGCGTGGCGGGCCGGGTCGGTGGCCAGAACCGCCCCCTGAATGGAATTCCCGGCTCAGAACACTAGGAGTAGTGCTTGATCAGGAGGGCGCCGCCGACGACGATGAAGGCGAGGTTGATGAGTTCCTTGGCCGCGAAGACCAGTTCGCCGGCGTCGGGGGCCTGCAGCAGTCTTTGGTGGGTCATGGCCGTGGCGGCGGGCGGGACCGCGAGGAAGACGCGTCCGGTGGTGTAGTCGGCGTCCTTTCCCTTGCCGATCTCCAGCAGGGCCGAGCGCAGGTCCCAGATGACTCCCTTGAAGGTCAGCGCGATCGGGATCGGGTCTCCGGCCTTCACCAGCCGATCGAGGAGCTGCGCGATCCGGGCTTTGTTGGCAACCGCGACCATGACCGCGGTTCCGGCGCCCAGCACCAGGATGAGGAGGCCGGCCCAGAACCAGGTGTCGCGTCCGCTCGCCTCGAAGCCGAGTTCCATGACCACCATGCTGAGCAGCATGTTCGCGACCAGGGCCAGGGTGCCCAGGTACGGCAGTTCCTCGCCCTTCGCCTTTACCCAGGCACCGAAGTCGCTGATGGCGCACGGAACGACCTGCACGGTCTGCAGGATCGTGGCCACCAGCAGGATGTCGGAGGTGAAGTACGTGGCGGTCCGCCGCACTGCCGTCTGTGCCGGATCGGGCGTTTTCGGGGGGAAGGGCTGGGCTCCGTTTCCCTTGATCAAGCGGTAGATCAAGGTGACCGGCAGCGCGCCGAGCAGACAGACCACTCCGCTGACGGTCAGCGGGGCGTCCTTGTCGCCGGCCATTTCGGCGATCCACTTCCACAGCCTGCTCAGCAGCCCGGGATCCCGTGCGGCGTTCAGGGAGGTCTTCAGCTTGGCCAGGGCCTTGGACACCACGACGGCCAGCACCTGCGCCACGCCGTCCCCGAAGTCGAGGGCGGCCAGCGCCAGGTTCTTGAACGCGTCCA
This sequence comes from Streptomyces sp. CLV115, assembly GCF_038448545.1. Taxonomy (NCBI): domain Bacteria; kingdom Bacillati; phylum Actinomycetota; class Actinomycetes; order Kitasatosporales; family Streptomycetaceae; genus Streptomyces; species Streptomyces sp. CLV115. Next base: position 20,369 of record NZ_JBCEWQ010000022.1, on the reverse strand, counting down.
GGAGCGTGGCCAGGGTCTGGGCCTGGAGGTCGCCCGGTTTGGAGATGAGCCGCGCGAAGCCGTCCAGGAGTTCCTTCACTCCGGTGACGAACTTGTCCCCGGCCGTTTCGAGTTTGTCGGCGCAACTCTTCCAGGCGTCGTCGTCGATGATCTCCTCGTCGTTGCCCGCGAAGTCCGCTCCGGTGCCGATCGCCCTGTCCTGGAACCAGTTGAGGTGGGCGTTTCCTCCGCCGAGGTCGGCCAGTCTCGCCGCCCCGGTCACGGGGGTGCCCTGCTTCCCCTTGCCCGGCCAGGTGCCGACGCTCCCGGCAGTCTTTGCGCCCAGTTTGTCCTGGGCGTCCTGGAAGCTCTTCTCGACGTCCTTCTTCTGCTGCACGAACCAGTCGGCCGTCAGTTTGCCGACCTCGGCGACCGCCTTCTCGGCCTCGCCGAGCATCGTGTCGACGGACTGCTCGAAGGCCTTCTTGGTGTTCCAGATGGCGGGGAAGTCGAACCATGCCTTCAACCAGTCGACAACCTTGGCGAGCGCTGCTCCGATCAGGTCGAAAATCTTCCCGATGACCTTCCAGATCGCCTCGATCGTCTTCTTCAGCGAGGCCTTGAACTCCGTGTAGATCCCGTAGATCTCGGCACCCAGCGTGATCCATCCGGACGTCGCGTCGAAGGTGAGCTGCCGGAGCTCGACGGTCCCGTTGTGCAGTCCCTCGACCAGGTCTCCGGTCGCGATCCGGTTCTGCTCCCAGGAGTCGTCCGGGCTGACCTTCGCCTCTTCGGCGGTGAGTTCCCTGACGTCGAGCCTCGGGATGCCGTCGTCCGACCTGGTGACCGACAGATGGAAGCCGGGCGAGGCGTTCGAGGCGGGTTCGAACCAGTACGCGGCCAGCTTCCGCATCACCAAGGCCGCGGGCTTGGCTACCAGCGTGGGGTGTTCCTGAGCCAGGGGTGCCAACGGCTTGGCGGTCGGGCGGCCGCCCTGGCCGGGGACCTTTGCCTCCGCGAGCGCTTTTCCTTCGAAGTCGGGCAGGGCACCGGCCGGGTTAGTCAAATTGAGCCGCTTCTTCTTCGTGCCCTGCAAGTAGTCCTGGGTGTCCTGGGCGGGCCGCAGGGGGACACCGTCCTTCAGCCCGTCGACCTTGAGCACCAGGTTGGGTGCGGTCAACCGGTTCGGCGTCACAGCGATGGTGACCTTGCCGAAGGCGTCGGTGACCAGAGGCGTCGGCTTGTCCGTGATTTCCGTGACCTGGCCGCCGACCGTGATCTCGCCTTCGCTGCTGTCCGACGCGCGGGCCAGGGTGACGGCGTGCCGGGGCATGGGCGCACCGCACCGGTCGTAGACGGTGGCCTCCAGCCGGTAGCGGGTGACGTCCTTGACCCCTTCGGCGGGGTCGTGCACATGGACGCGGCGCCACAGGCCGGTGGCGCTGTCCTGGACGTCGAGCCGCAGCTCGTTCTTCGTCTCGTCCCCGGTCTCGGTGCCCGCCTCCGCCAGGAAGACGGTCGAGGTCTCCAGCGGTGAAGGGGGTGTGGCGACGGCGGCCAGGTCCTTCTGCAATGGGACCCCTGCGCTGCTGCCCTCGGAGGTCAGCCGGTACACCCAACAGGTGCGGTCGGTGTCGACGACGTAGATGTCGCGGCCGCCCTGGGCGGTGGGATGGGAGTCCACCCGCACGGTGCCTTTGGCGTGGAGCCGTCGGCCTGCCTTGATCCACTGGCCGTCGCAGACCGCGGTCCACAGGCCACCGTCGGGGTCGGTCACCAGGAACACGGCTTCCTGGCCCATGACGAAGCCGCCGACCACCTGCTTGGGCTGGAAGGGGAGCTCGGCGGTCTGGACGTTTCCCCCCGAGTCGTTCCCTTCCTGGAACAGGGCGCTCAACCCGCCCGACACCACTGCCGCGATTACGACGTATGTGTCCCGCAGGGCGACCGCCACGGTGAGTCCGTCAGGGACCTGCCCGAAGAACCCACTCACCACGTCGAACGCGTCGGACTTGAGCCACACACCCCCCGGGGCGTTGCGCACGGCGTACACCACGGGTTTCCCCGCGGCCGTATAGGTCGTGTCGATGGTGTCGAAGGCACCCTGAGGAGTCTCGGGAGGAGGGGGGACGGATACGACAGGCTCGGCCCACTGCGTACCGTCGTGGGACAGTTCGGAACTGAAGACCTGAGCGGCCGGTTTCCCGTACTGACTGGGGCTGACGACACAGAAGTGCGCGACCACCGTTCGGGTACCGTTCTCGGACCGCACGCTCACCGTGAGGTCCTTGAACGACCAGCCCGGCTGCTTGGCCTGTTCCTGGAGCCAGGACTCGAACGGCCGGGTGACCCGCCAGCCCGTCGCAGTGCCCAACGCGCGGGCTACATGCCTGATGTCGGGCACCGGACCCTGCCGGGGGCAGAAGACCAGGGCCTGGTGCCCGTCGGAGTCAGAACCGGCTGTTTCACCGGGATTGTGGAACGCCAGCACAGGCTTGTGCCGGGCGATGTCCACGACCACGGGAGTCCCCAGCACTACGTCCTGGCTCAGGACCTGGGTGACCTCGACCCGGTCCGGTTCGCGTCCCGCGATCCGCTCGTCCCGCCGTGTCGGCTGGTCGGTTTCCGGGCGTGCCATCATGAGCGGCTCCTGTCTCGGCTTACCCAGACATTAACCACTTCGCGGAGCTTCACCGGATTCCATCGGCTATGTGTCGTTTCGGGGCTACTGCACCCGTGGGACGCGGACGGCATCCTTGGCGCGGAGAACGGTGCCGCACCGGCAGTTGCCCGAGACCAACCGGACCCCGGCACCTCCCAGGGCTGGCTCAGGTGTGCGGGTTGTAATCGTAGAACTGAGGATCGTCGTCCTCCCCGTTCCGTGCATTCGGCCAGAACGTCCCCGTGGGTACTGTCACGTTGGCCGACAGGACGGGAGGATCTTCGGGTCGGTCATTCTGGGAGGGGTTGTCCGTGGGCTGCACTCCGCCGTCGTGCAAGGGGGTACCGGTACCCGGTTGAGGTGTTCTCCCGCTGAGTGCGGCTGTACTTCCGCTTTCCGACGGTGATGGTGCAGCAGCCGATGATCTGCCGCGCTGTGCCGACGTCCCTGAGCAGTACCTCGTCGCGGGTGTTGCAGCCGTCCCGGTCGGCGTCGATCCAGTGCTTGAACTGCTTGCGGGAGTACCCGGCGCGGGGCCCTTCGGCCTCGACGGGAAGGGAGGCGATCAGCTCTGACAGCGGGGCGGTTACCACGTCACCCGGCGCTGCCGAGGCCGCGCCGGAGGGCAGGAGCAGTAGGACGGGCGCGGCGGCGAGTGCTGTGCGCAGGAGTTTCATGCCGGATCTGCGCGCCAGGGGCGGGCCGGGTGACGGTCTGTCCTTCCGGTTCGTCCGAACGTGCGCCCTGCCCGGGCGATCAGCCGGCCTGGAAACAGCCCCGGCTCAGGCTGCGTTCGGCACCGGCCCGAAATCGACGAGCAAAGTGGCGGGTGACGTCGACAGCAAGGGCGTCCAGGGGGCTGCGGACAAAAAATTGACGGCGTGCGAGCAGAAGACATACGCCATACCGTGAAATCAGATGACCGAATTCTTGGAGCGGTGGAGGGAACATGCCTGACTGCAATGAGCTTTCGAAGAAGATCGACGAACTGGACGGAACCTTGCAGAAGTGCCTCAGCGGGGAACCGGGAGGCGACTGTGCAAATCAGCGCATGGCTTTCGAGGCTGCGGTCCAGGCATATTACAGAGCGGGGTGCATGGGTAAACATCACTCAGGCGGCGTCAAATGGGTGCAGCTCAAGGACATCAATGATGGCCTGGATCTTTCGGTGCGGACCCCGGACAACAAGATCGTCGTCGTCGACGACTTCCTGAATCCGCCTGGCACTTCCGGCCTTCACGAAGGCATCCCGGCTCACATCACCACCACGCCGAAATCACCTGGCTGGGACGTCAGAGTAATCAGTAATTCGGATCCTCGCTATACGATCTGCTTCGATAACGAACCGGTGATTCCGTATGTCAGTCCTCGCCTTGGTGTCAGCTTTCACCATTGCGGCGAGCCGGAATCGTTGATTTATTTCCACTTCAAGGACAAGGTCATCCTGGACCGTCCTCGGGGAAAGATCGGCGTGGACTGTGTCACACTCCACGTCTTGAATACACAGATCGACCCCAGCGGCGGCTACGGAATCCGACTGGGACCGGACAACATCATCGAATACGAAGAGTGACCTCTGAACTTCCGGGGCCCCGCCCTGCTCTCGACTCGGAGAGAGGGCGGGGCTCTCGGGGACACGAGGTGAACGGCGACGAGTACGTCGCAGGGTGGGGCGAAGAGCGGGTCTGGGGCGGCCGTCATCCTCTTGGCGTGCCGGGCGCCCGCCGGTGCACCACGCATTCGGGCGCACACGCAGCCCGGGAGAGGCGATGAGGATGTATCCCGACCAGGTGGCACGGCAGAAACGGCAGAAGGGGCATATCTACACCTACCTCTGCCGGAGCGGCGGTGGACAGGGCGTGATCACCTACCCGCCCCTGGGCCAGGGCGGTTTCGGAGTCGTGTGCGTGACCGAGGACAGCACCCTCTATGTCGTCGACTACGAATGGCGGCTGCTGAAGGTCAGCCCGCAAGGGGATGTCACGCACTTCGCAGGGAAGGAGGGCGGCACGGGCGCGGACGACGTCCAGGCCACCGAGGCCGCGATCGGCAGGGTGCCCCAGTGCGCGGTCGATGGCGCAGGCAATGTCTACCTCGTCGACCAGGACAGCCGCAGGGTGCGGAAGATCGATACGACAGGGATCATCACGACGTTCCTGGAGACCGAGCTCCCCAGCGGTGTGGCAGCCGACGCCGAGGGAAACGTGTACATCGCTGATATGAGCCTCCACCAGTTGGTGAAGGTCGACACGAAGCGGAGAGTCACCATCCTCGCCGGCGCCAAAAATACGCCGGGGTCGTCCGGCGATGGCGGCCCGGCCAAGGACGCCAGGCTCGTTGGACCAACCTTTCTGGCGCTGGACCGCAAGGCGAACAAGATCTACATGACCGAGTACGTCACCCCCCACGTGCGCGTCGTCGATCTCACCAAGGAGACGATCGACTCGCTGCACGATGTGGCAAACCTCGGCAAGTACGTGATGGACGTGGCGGTTGACGCGCAGGGCAACGCCTACGTCGCCGTGAACAAGCCCGACGGCGTGTGGCGGATCCCCTCCACAGGCACAGGGCCGCGTCCGGTCACCGCTGTCGGTGACGGCACGACGGGCGACGGCGGCCCGGCAATCCAGGGGCACCTGGCCAAATCACCCCTCACACTGGCCTCGACCAGTTCCTCCGACCTGTTCATCTCCGACTTGATCCAGCCAGCGGTACGGCTGGTGTCAGGCGCGGACACCAACGCTCCCCTGGTCGGTCTGGAGAGCGCACAGGCGCTCCCTCCATCGATTCCGGCAGGGCAGCCCCGGAAAGTCACCTTCGGATGGAAGATGGCGAACCCGTTCCCGGTGGTGGAGAAGGCGGTCACGGTCACCGCGGCGCTGCCGGCCGGTGCGACGTACGAGTCCTCGTCACCGGCTGGGGCGACGTGTACGAACGATTTGGTTACCTGGCCCACGACTGACGTCGCGGCCAACTCCAGTGCAACTTACGACGTCACGGCGTCGGTGACACGGAAGACAACAGACACCGCCGCCACGGTGAAAGTGAACGCCACACCCGCAGGGATCGCTCCCGCAGCAACAGAGGTTTCGACGCACGTGGCGTAGCCAGGGCGGACGGCCCCTTCGGCCCTGACACAGCGACCCGTTGGTGCGATGCTGCTCCCCGCGCCCGCTGGATGCGCGCGAAGCGGCCCCGAACGAGGACATGCATGGCTGCCGCGTGGCTGGACACCTCTGGACCGTGCAGCTGCGGCGCACCGAGAACTGTTGGGACGAGACCCGCCAGGTGCTCCTGCCCCATGTGCAGGCCATCGGGCACGAACTGCCTCCGGGTGCGAGGCGCCCAGGTCGAGGGGCCGCTGCCCGCGATCCGAGATCTTCTGCTTGCCCGATCACCTTCCCGGCCGCCACCGGTTCGGTCCCGCCGTCCCGCGTGGCGCAGGAGCTGAGGGTGTTCTCCAGGATCCATTGCTGTGCGGGCAGCAGCTGCTCCCACCCGTACCGCTGAGCGTTGACCCAGTGTCCGAGGTCTTCGCCCTGGACGACGACGTCGCCTGCGGCCATGGGGAGCGTGCCGCTGGTCTGGACGTGGTTCTGGACGAGGCGGTGGCAGCGCTGCCGCGCGGTGCCCGCCCGCCCGTACGATGACCAACGTGACCGCCCGCCGCGCCCTTGGCTCCGGCCTCCAGGTTCCCGCGCACCCGGCATCCGCGCCGCCCACGCCGACCTGCTCTGCGGCCGGTGGAGAGAAGCACATCGTCGCCGGGCCCATCGGCCACAGGCTTCAGCCTGTCCTGCCCCGCCCAACTGATGCGCCTGTCCTTGACGCCCACCACCCATGCTGTTCGTCGGACCAGGCCGGTCGCTGACCGCGTGGGCCGGAACGGCCAGCCGAGGAGTGAAGCCGCCCGCCTTTTCCCTCGCGGCGGGTCTCGCTCTGCCGGAGGCGTCACCGTGAGCTGACTGTGGATCCCACAGGCGGGTGATCATCTTCGCTCTAACGGAGGCTGTCAGGAGCTATCCGCTACCGGCGGCCGAACAGCGGCATCCAGGATGCGGGGCACCAACTGCTGATCTCGGGACGGTGCTCTCGCCTCCCCCTCAACGATTTGGGACTGTGCTCATGGCTTCGCTCCTCTCTCCTCGCCGTCTCGGCTCCCTCACCGGCGCGGCGCTGCTGCTCGCCCTCGGCGCGGGGGTGCCGTCCTCCGCGGCGGCTCCCGCGTCCCGGGCTGCCAATGAGGTATGCCTGGACGCGGGCAACACCCGCAACAACGGTGATCAGGTACGCCTCTGGAAGTGTGCCGGCCACAAGAACCAGCGGTTCGTGATCACCAATGGACAGATCAAGGTCGAAGACACGATCGGCGGCGCCAAGGAGATGTGTCTGGACGCCGGCAACACCCGCAACAACGGCGACCGCGTACGCATCTGGCAGTGCCTCAACCACACCAACCAGAAGTGGGTCGTCCGCAACGCGCAGATCGTGCTCGCCGACACGGTCGGCAAGAGCCAGGAGATGTGTCTGGACGCCGGCAACACCCGCAACAACGGCGACCGCGTACGCATCTGGCAGTGCCTCAACCACACCAACCAGAAGTGGGTCATCCAGCAGGGCTACATCAAGGTCGCGGACACGATCTGACCGGGTCCTCGGCCGCCTCAGCCCTGGCCTCCCTTCCCAGGGCAGAGGCGGCTGAGGGCGGAGCCAGTGCTCCTTGGCTCCGCCCTGGAACAGAAGGCAACCGGACGTCATGGAGGGAGGCGGCCGGGACGACCCAAAAGGCGCTGCCCATACGATGACCCGCGTGACCGCCTGCCGCATCCTTGGCTCCGGCCCTCGGGCTCCCGCGCCCAGCATCCGCGCCGCCCCTCGACACGCTCCCCGGAGAGCGCCTGTCCGACCTCGACGAACTACGAGCCCGAGGCGTACTCTGCACGCATCCCGCGGCGCCCCGTCCCCGCGCGGATCCTCGGAACGGCCGGTCACGCCGACGAGGAACAGCCCCACCACCCGGCCTGAGACCTTCTTCTTTCCCGGCTGGGCCAATTCGGCCCAGAGATCTATTGCACCATCTCTTGCCCCTCTCTCCGGGACGCCATGCGTTTATGCAGGTCACCATGGCTGCAAAGCGTGGTCGGGGTGCTGACATCCCCTCTGCGCACCCCCTGCCGCCCGACTACCGAAATGGAGCGGGTGGGGGCGGGGCGGCGGAGGTGTACAGCGGCTGGGTCAGGCGGCCTGGCCGTCTTGTTGGTCGCCGCGGTCACTCGCCGGCGAAGTGGCGCGTCCGAGAGGCAGCGCAGCAGCTGCACCGTACGTAGGCGCCCGAGGCCAGAATCAATCGATTCAGAATAGCTAATTGTATTCGAACCAGGTGAGAATTGCTTTAACGCGCCGATTGTCCTCGTCAGGAGGCATTCCGAGCTTCACAAATACGTTCGCCACATGCTTGCTCACGGCAGCGCCCGAGAGAAACAGTTCCGTCGCGATTTCTGTATTGGAGCGCCCTTCGGCCATGAGGGCCAGCACCTCTTTTTCGCGAGAAGTGAGCCGGGCAAGCGGACCCTGCGGTGAGTCTGCGTGCGTGACGTGGCGAACAACTTCGGGGTCGATTACGACTCCGCCTGCGGAGACCGTCTCAAGAGCTCGCAGGAAGTCGGTGACCCTGCCCACCTTCTCCTTGAGCAGGTACCCGACGGCTCCGTCAGCGCCCGGGCCGTTCAGAAGTTCCCGTACATATGGGCCCGTGACATAGGCGGAAAGAACCAACACGGGCAGATCCCGGTGACGGGACCGCAGATCGATCGCGGCGCGGAGGCCGTCATCGGTGTTCCTGGGGGGCATGCGAACATCCGTTATCACCACGTCCGGGGCGGCCCCGGCGCGCGCCAGCTCATCGACGGCAGCGAGTAGCTCGTCGGCATCTTCGCATTCGCGGATCACATCATGAGCGCTGGAGGTCAAGATTTCCCGGATGCCGGCGCGTATCAGCACGCTGTCATCTGCCAGTACAATTCTCATTCCCCCTCCCTACCAGCTCGTCCTGATCCAATTTATCACCATGCGGGTTGGCTAGGAGCGGACGCTACAACTTCCGTTCCGCCAGCCGCGGGGCTGAGAATTTCGAGATTCCCGCCGACACTTCGCATCCGCTCGCGCAGTCCAGCAAGCCCGGAACCCGCCTCGATTCTCGCACCGCCGGTACCACTGTCATGCACGCGCACGTGTACGCCGGTTGTGGTGCACCGTATGTCGATGTGGGCGCCTCCCACACCTGCATGCTTTGCGATGTTCGTCAGGGCCTCGGAGACCGTGAAGTATACGGCCGTTGCAGTCGGTGACGAAAGCTGAGCGTCGTCGCCGGTGCTGGTCAACTCGACCCGCAAAGGAGATCGCGCAGCCAGCTCTCGGACGGCAGCGATGAGGCCGAGGTCGCTCAGTTCGCGGGGGTGGATGTCGCGCACCGTGTCCCTCAGCCGTTCGAGTGCGCGCTCCGCGTGTTCCTGGGCCTGACGTGCCAGCTGCACGATTCGTTCCTGGTCGGTTCCTGCGGCCGTGGCTGTGGTTTCCAACATCCCAAGACGCATGACGACGGCGACGAGCTCCCGCTGGGCGCCGTCGTGCAGATCGCGTTCGATGCGCTGCCGCTCGAATTCGAAGGCCGCTGTCAGCGAAGCCCGACTGGTACGGAGCTCCTCCAGCTTCGCGAGCAGATCCGGATCCCGGCTCCCTGAGAAGGCGCGCAGGAGAAGGTCGCGAAGAAGAGATACGCCGGTCAGCATGCTCGTGGTGACCGCGCCGAGAACGATACCTGCGGGCATCGCCAGCAGGGTTTCCTGCAGAGATTCCGGAGTGAATGGCCCGACCTGTGCGGCAATACCGAAGGACCAGAAGACCGGAGAGAATACCAGAGCGATGGCGCCGATGAATCCGAAGAAGGCCACCAGCAGTGACAGCGCGGACAGGAGTACAGAGGTCACGAAAATTGGGATGTCGGTGCGCCATACCGACCGTGAACGCAGCCGGAGCGCTACCCACTGAGCCCAGCTGTGAGTAGAGGGTCTCAGGGGCATGACATTGACGCCGCACAACCGTGCTCTCGAACGCTCCATCTCTGCTGCCACTGGGGCCGAGAATGGCAAAACGAGAATAGAAAGCAGCGGAATCGGAAAAGCCATTGCCGCGATGCATTCCGTCAGCACTCTCCGGACAATACGAATCTGTGCCATGGTCGAAATTATTACATACTTCGGGCCGGGTGAAGGTAGACCTAGGTCTACCTTCAAGCAGTGCAGGCACCCGTGTGGCGGCCGTCGTGCCCTGCTTAGCTTCAGGCATGCCTATCTCAGCTTCCGCCCCCGTACCGTTTATGCGTTTGCGTGGCCTTCAAATGGACTTTCCCATCCCAGGCCGCCGACGCGAGACGACACGTGTCCTGCACGATATCGACCTGGACATTCCTGAAGGTCAACTGACTGCCATCGTCGGTCCCTCCGGGTCGGGCAAGTCGACGCTCCTGCTCTGCACGGCTGGTCTGGAACAGGCGACCGCAGGTTCCATCGAGATCCTGGGGACGGATGTCCTGTCGCTCACCCCTCGCCGGCAGGCCGCATTCCGCAGCGAGAACATCGGCTTCATCTTCCAGGAGTACAACCTCGTCAGCTCGCTGACGGTCGAGGACAACATTGCCCTGCCGGCGCGACTCGCCGGCCACCGGGTGCCCAAGTCGCGGGTCACTGACGCCATGTCGAGGCTCGGCATCGCCAAGCACGCGCGACGGCGTCCCGACCGGCTCTCCGGAGGTGAACGTCAGCGCGTCGCAGTGGCCCGGGTCGTCGCGAATCAGCCGCGGATCGTTTTCGCCGACGAACCGACCGGTGCGCTCGACCTCAAGTCGGGTCACATCGTGCTCGATTGGCTGCAGGCACTTCCCGCGCAGGGAACCACGGTCCTGATGGTCACACACGACCCTCATGCGGCCGCACGTGCTGACCAGGTCGTGGTGCTGGGATCTGGGCGGGTACACGCCGTCATTCCTGGTGGCGACTCTCACGCGGTGAGCGATGCCGTCCTCGCAGCGCAGTCGGAGGACGAAGCAGGTGAGCAGGCGTCGTGATGCGACTTGTCCTGTCAGACATCCGGATGCAGGCGTCCATGTGGTTGTGGACGCTCCTGTGCGCAGCGGTGGGCGCCGCGTGCTCAGCGGGCTCGGTCATCGCAATGTTCACCGCTGTCTCGACAGCACGGGCGGCGGGTGATGCACGGATGGTCTCCGCGTCGATCGCACTCGGCGGCAACATCGTCTTCTTCACCGTGCTTGCCGCCGTGGGCATCGTCGCATCCACCGTCGGTCTGACGTTGACGACCCAGAGACGCGAGCATGCCCTGTGGGTGATCCTCGGGATTCCGCGCAATCGAGTCAGATCCATTCTGCGAACAGAACTGGTTGTGCTCGGCGCGATTGCCGGCGTGCTGGCAGTACCGCTGGCACCTCTCGTCGCGAGTATCGCCCTGACACAGTGGACAACAACGGGACTCGACCTGCACGGAGCCACGGTCGGATTCCAGCTCTGGCACATCGGGGCGAGCGTGCTGGCCGGAGTGGTTCCGTGCCTGCTCGGCGGCTGGGGAGTCACGCGCCGTGCCGCGCGGACACCAGAGATGCGCGCGTTCCGAGACCTCTCCGATCCACCGGCGCGGCCCGGCGTCGCGCGCAGCATTCTCGCCCTGTGCCTCCTCGCCGGTGTGGTCGGGATGTGGATTCCCGGGCTGGGCCTCGAACTCGAAGGTGGGATCGAACAGCGGACAGCCTTCGCTTTCGCCGGCAACCTCTTTCTCATCTGCCTGTTGCTGCTGATGGGGCCGTGGGTACTCACACCTCTGATGAAGTTCTGGACTGCGTTCGTGCCATCGCGCGGCGTTGCCTGGCACCTTGCTGTGCAGTCGTGCCGCACCCGCGCAGCAAGAAGCGTCACCACGGTGCTGCCCTTCGCTCTTTCCCTGTCGCTTGTCGGACTCTTCATGGTGATGGGCAACGTCATGCCCGGAAGCACCGCCGGACTGGACGATGTCCTGGTCGTGCTGGGCTGGGTCTTCGTCGTGTCCTGGGTCGGCGGCCTTGCTGTCATCGCTCTGGTCGGGCGGGAACGCATACGTGATTCGGCCATCGTGACGGTCGCCGGCGCGCGACCAGGTGTGGTCACACGATCAACGATCTACGAGGGAGCGATCTATGCAGGAACGGCGATCATCTTCGGCGTGATCTCCATCGCGGTGACGAGTGTCACCATCGCCATGGGGGCCAAGATCAGTGTCGTCCAGGTTCTGGACGGTCTTCCCTGGGCAACACTCAGTGCGCTCGCCGCCGTGACACTCGCCACCACCTGCCTTGCTTTGGCTTTGCAAGCTGCCCGCGTATTGCGCACGGTCGCAGCCCGGGCTCTGCGCTCGTGAATCGGGGCGATGGCCATACGTGAAAACGTCCGGGGAGCCCTCTTGCGGGGCGAGTAATGCACCGGGATCCCCACCAGCCGGCATTCGGGTGCTCTGCTTCCGCCACGGAAGGGACTTGCCATCAACGCGATCGCGCCCTTCAACCTGACCACCATGACCATGAACGGCATGCATCACCTGCATGTTCAGAATCACGAAGGAATTACCTGATGGAAATTAGGAAACACGCTCTGCTCGTTTTCGGGGGAGTGGCACTCCTCGCTTCCACAGCAATAGGATGTACCACGGACGGTGACCTGGCGAACGCAGCTGTGGAATCAAAATCGTTCGAGTTCAGCGGCGACAGCCTGACCGTGAAGTCCAACTCCGCGGACCTTGAACTTGTAGCTGCCGACGTCGAGGACATTCGGGTGGAGCGGCAGGCCAGTGGCGCAAAAGTAGGCAGCGACATCGAATCCGGATGGCGACTGGCAGGGAACACGCTCACACTCTCGCTGGACTGCACAGGTGTCTCCATCAACTGCAAGGCGAAGTACACCGTGAAGGTACCGCGCGACGTTGCAGTCACTGCCGAGAACAACAAGGGCCTCATCAGAGCCACAGGTTTCACTGCCGACTTCTCGGCCAAAGCCGACGACAGCGACGTGCAGTTGTCGGACCTCAGCGGAGCCCATCTGGATCTGGAAGGCGGCGACGGAAGCATCGAGGGCGACGGGATCTCCGTAAAATCGGTCACCGTCACCTCAAGAAACGGCGACAACAAACTGAGCCTCGACTCCGTGCCGGACCTCGTCGATGTGCGAAGCAAGGACGGCAACGTTCGGCTCAGCCTGCCGGATGCGACGTATGCAGTCGAGACAGCCGCCAAAAAGGGAGACGTCGCCGTGGATGTCATGAAAGACGAAACGAGTGACCATGTTGTGAGGATTCACACGCGTAACGGAGACATCGCCATCGGTAGGGGGACGGCATCCTAAGCATGGTCCCGTAGGAGGCGTGCCGCGTATCGGTCACCGGGCCCGCGCGGTCTCGACGGGGCCGCAGGCCTGCCGCCGCCGCTGCACGTTGGCGTCTGCGGCCCCGGCGGCGAACCTTTGGTTTTTGGCCAGGATCCCGGTCGGGTATCGGTCCCAGACTGCGCTCGCGGGTGGCAGGAGCTGACCATGCGCTGTAGCCCAGGCGCGGGCAGCGACGAGCCCTTCCTCGGACGCGACGTCCTGATGCGATCACACCGTCCCCAGCCTGTCGAGCTGCTCCACCCGTCCCGTGTCCAGGCGGCCGGCCTTGTGGCGCCTGCGCTGGTCGGCGAGCCATGTACCGAGCGGAAACCCGGTCGGGGCCGGTCTCCCAGGTGATGTGGCCGTACGGCACCGCAGTTGCTGAGCCCCGGTCTCCTCGATCGTTTCGGTGTTGTGCGCGCGCAAGGCTCCGAGGACTTCACGAGAGTTCCGTAGGTGTCCGAGGCCGGCATTTCGTCCGGCTTTTCTGTGCTCTCGAACTGCAGCTTTCACGATGCGTAAGACGGGTCGACTCGCAGGTCCTGGGCATTCGGGGGTTTTCCCCACCATGCGTCGGCCTGCTACCTGGATCGCCTGAGCGAATCTTTTCAGCCAGGCTGGAAGTGTTCGGTCGAATCCCCGGCCCGTGCGCGATAGAAATGAATCAGAAAGAAATAATGTCTAGTAGATCTTCACGCATCTTCGGAAGCAGGGTGCGTCCGCGTGCAATTCTGATGGTCGCAGCTTCGATGGCGGCTGCTGTCACGATGTCGGCATGCTCCAATGGCTCCACGGACCATTCAGCTGCTCCGTCGTCAGGGACTGCGCGAGTAAGTTCCGACCTGCAAAAACTCATGAACGGTGCACCGTGGTCGTCAGGCCGGTGGGGCGTGCAGGTGGCCGACCTGAAGACCGGAGAAATTGTCCAGTCGAAGAGCCCTGATTCTCAGTTCATGACTGGATCGACGGCCAAGACTTTTGCGGTAAGCGCCGCGCTCGATGTCCTGGGCGGTGACCATCGATTCCGTACCCCAGTGGTTCATTCAGGTACCGTATCGCCCGACGGGAGGCTTTCAGGAAACCTGATTATGGTCGGGAGCGGTGATCTGGCACTCGGTGGGCGGACCACTGCGTCAGGGGCACTCGACGTGCCGGACTTCGACCACTATGACGCCAACGCTGTACCTGGAATGGCGACCCTTGCTCAAGAGGATCCGCTGGGGGGCATCAATGAGCTGGCTCGGCAGGTTGCGGCCAGCGGCATCCGCCAGATCGACGGCGACGTGGTGATCGACAACCGGCTCTGGGATCCAGTGTCGATCGGCGGCGTGCCGGTCACTCCAACCATCGTCAACGACAACCTGATCGACGTGCTGATCACGCCGGGCGCCCCCGGCGAGCCGGCGAAGGTCGACTGGCGTCCGAAGACAGCAGCCTTCAGCGTCGACGCACAGGTGACAACCACGCCTGCCGGAAGCAAGCCGGCGGTGACGACCGAAAGTGGCACCCCCGGTCACATCGAGGTGCGAGGTTCCGTGCCTGCGGACGCGAAGGCTCCCTTCGTGACGACGTACCAGGTTCCCGACCCGGCGGCCTTTGCCCGGACCGTGCTCATCGAGGCGCTCGCCCGTAATGGCGTCGGCGTGACTACGCCGCGACTGGGAGAAAACCCCAGCAGTAAGCTCCCTCCGTCCAAGGAGGTGAACGAGATGCCTGCGTCGGCAACCTATGTGTCACCACCTTTCAAGGAATACGCAAAGCTGATCAACAAGGTCAGTCACAATCTCGGGGCGAATCTTCTGCCACCGCTGATGGCGGTGCAGCATGGTCAACGAACCTATGCGGACGGGATGAAGATCGAGCGGGAGTTCCTCGCTCGCTCCGGAATCGATCCGCAGGCACTCGCGCTCGTCGACGCCCAGGGCCTCCCCGGCGACAAGGCAACGCCAACTGCCCAAGTGGCATTGCTGCGGCATCTTGCCCGGCAGGAAAACTTTGACGTCTTCTATGACTCCATGCCGAGCATGGGGGTCGATGGTTCGCTTGCCGATGTCATCGCGCGCACCAATCCTGCCGCAGGGCACATCCGGGCGAAGACCGGCACCTTGGTCAGTGCTTACAAGGGCAAGCTGGCTCTCGGTACGAAGGCACTCGCAGGATATATCGATGCGAAGGACGGTCACCGCTACGCCTTTGCGATATATGTGAACAACATCCCGGTGCCCAGCAATTCCGTGAGCGATGCCATCGACCTCGCACTCAGGGCCAACAAGCAACTGGGAGCGATGGCCGCCGACATCTACAAGTCACCCAAGGCGTGATGGGCGCTCAATGAGGTGAGCGATCCGGTGTCCTTGGGCGGGTGACGAATCAGTGCGTTGCCCGCACCACGCGGATTGATCCCAAGCCGGGTAATCTGCCTCGACCTCGCATGACGGTCCACCGACGGAGTCGGTGGACCGTTTCGCCTCATGTGGTTGACGGTGGCCATGTCGGCGCACCGGGCCGCCGAGCGGTGGCGACCAGCCGGGCGGCTGTCGAAGAGGCACAACTGTGTGTGGTCGGTCAGAGCGAGCAGGCGCCCGTGCGAGACCGTTCGCCATGCCGCGCTCCGGGCCTCGGCCCTCGCTCCGCTGCCCCGTCTGCCGCTCTGCCGGTCTCCAACAACGCGGACGCCTATGTGAGCCTTGGCCCGCCGAGTTCGTACCGGGGCATGACCAGAGCCGCACAGATTCGTCGTCCAGGACGAACTGCGGCCCCATCATTCCTCCTAGAGTCGCACCGGAGAGCACCGCAGGTGTCCAGCGCGTCCTTGACGAGGAGACGAAGAGCATGCAGACCCTCTTGCGTGGCGGCCGTGTCATTGATCCGGGAACCGGGCTCGACGCCGTCACCGACGTCCTCGTATCCGACGGAGTGGTCAGGGCTGTGGGCACCGGACTCGACGCGCCGCCGGGATGCACGGTACTCGACGTCACGGGCCTGGTCGTCGGCCCGGGATTCGTCGACCTGCACAGCCATGTGCACTCGATCGCGGGGCATCGGCTGCAGGCCATGGACGGCGTGACGACGGCACTCGACCTGGAATCGGGGTTGATGCCCATCGGACGGGCATATGCCGAGGCAGCCGCGGCCGGACGACCCCTGCACTACGGTTTCTCCGCCTCGTGGGGCGGTGCTCGGGCCCAGGTGCTCGCCGGTATCGAGCCCGACGCACGGGTGACGAGCGGATTCGCGGTGCTGGGGAATCCCCGTTGGCAGCGCTCCTCGTCCGATCGTGAACTCGACGAGTGGCTGGCCTTGTTGGAAGGCGAGCTGGCCGGTGGAGCGCTCGGCATCGGAGTTCTCCTCGGATACGCGCCCCAAAGCGCTCCCAGGGAGTTCCTTGCGGTCGCCCGGCTCGCGGCGAAGGCCGGAGTGCCGACGTACACCCACGTCCGTGAGCTGGTGGAGGTGGATCCCCGCACACCGGCGGACGGCTCCGAGGAGATCGCCATCGCCGCGGCCGAGACCGGTGCTGCGATGCACCACTGCCACGTCAACAGCACTTCCGGCCACCACATCGACCGTGTGCTGCGCGCACTGGACGGCTCACGGCGGTCCGGATCCCGCGTGACGGTCGAGGCGTACCCGTACGGGGCGGGCAGCACCGCGATCGGCGCCGCGTTCCTCGACGCCGATCGGCTACGGATGAAGGGCCTGTCCGCATCGAGCGTCGTGATGCTCGAATCGGGAGAACGCATCGCCGACGACGGTCGGCTGCGCCAACTGCGCGAGCACGACCCCGGGGCGCCCTGCATCCTGGAGTTCCTGGACGAGGGCGACCCGCGACAGCGGGCGATGCTGCACCAGGCGCTCGCCTTCCCGGACGCGATCGTCGCCAGTGACGCGATGCCCGTCTTCTGGCCCGACGGCAGCAGCGACAGCGCCCTGTGGCCGCTGCCGCCCGGAGGAACCACGCACCCGCGCACGGCGGGGACGTTCGCCAAGACCTTGCGCGTGATGGTGCGGGAGAGCGGTGCCTGGGACTGGCCGGAGGCGTTCCGGCGGTGTTCCCACCTGCCGGCCAGGGTCCTCGACGAGGTCGCACCGGGTGCCCGCGCGAAGGGGCACCTCGGCGTCGGGGCGGACGCCGACATCGTCGTCCTCGATCCCGAGACAATCACCGATGCCGCCACGTACTTCGATTCCACCCGCCCTTCCGTGGGAGTCCGGCACCTGCTCGTCGGCGGCGTCCCGGTGGTCAGCGCGGGGGAGTTGCAGGCCGACGCGCTCCCCGGACAGCCGCTGCGAGGCGAGCCGCGATGACGGCAGGGGCGATGCGGTGTACGGGGACTCCTGGTGGATGTTGAACCCCTGTAGCGGTGCAAGGCGGCCTGGCCCGGTCACCAGGCCACCTCCCACAGCGGGAACGCCGGCCGCCGGCCGCCAATCCCGAGCGCATCGTGGCCGATGGGCGCAGGCACCTGAGGCGGCGGCCCGGGCGGGACGCCCCCGTGTCCTGCTGGTCCTACTGCTCGGACACGCACGACACGGTGCGGCCCGCAGAGCTGCCGATCCTGGATCGGCACCACGCCGCTCACTGTGGTGACCGCGCTCCCGGCTCCGCAGCGCGCCGGACAGTTCACCTTCCCGCAGGCCACCACCAGACAGCCAGTCCATTCGAGTCCGGTCCGGACAGACAGGAGCGATCAACCCATGGTCACCGAATCAGAACTGGTCGAGACGATCACCGCCCGCGCGGCCGAGGTCGGCGTGCGGGTCCGGATGCACGCGGCCGACCTGGACGGTTCGCGCCAGGTGGGCATCGACGCCTCGGAGCCGGTGGTCACCGCCTCCGTGTTCAAGGTTCCGGTCGCGCTGGAACTGGCCCGACAGGCGGCTGTCGGCCACCTCGACCTCGCCGAGCGGATCGAGGTGGCCCCCGGGCATCCGACCGCCAGTCCCTACGGCCTGGCGACGTTCCGCCACGCGGTCACGATGTCCTGGTACGACCTGGCCCTGCTGATGATCGGCATCAGCGACAACGTCGCCACAGACCTGGTGGTCGCGAGGGTGGGCAAGGCTGCGATCGCCGAGTCACTGCGGCGACTTGGTCTCCCGCACACCGCCGTCCCACAGGACTGCGGGGAGCTGCTGCGCTCGATCGGGGAGGACCTGGGCATCGACTACCAGGACGACGAGCGACTCCTGGCGGCGTTGCCGCCCGAACGGCTCGACGCACTGCGCGCACTGACCCCCGCGGCCACCTGCCGCACCACCGCTGCGGAGAGCACCCGCTTGCTGGGCCTGATCTGGCGGGACGAAGCGGCGCCCGCGGCGGCATGTGCCGACGTCCGGCGCTGGCTGGAGCTGCAACTGTGGCCGCACCGGCTGCGTTCCGGCTTCCCGGACGACGATGTGAGGATCAGCGGGAAAACCGGAACGCTGCCCTCGCTGCGCAACGAGATCGGCGTGCTGGAGTATCCGGACGGTGGCCGGTACGCGGTCGGCGTGTTCACCAAGGCCGTCGACAGCCGCTCACGGGTTCCGGAACGGGACGCCTTCATCGGGTTCGCCGCCGCCCGGGCAGTGGACTGGCTCAGGCAGTGACCTGCTGGCGGCCGGAGGCTCCGCCGGTCGCGACGAGCGTCTTGCCCGCGTCGAGGCACACCACCTGATACGGGGCCACCAGTGCCCGGCTCACGGCTTCGGAGAGTGCCAGTGTGTACGCCACCGGCCCGAACACCCGCGACCCCGGGTCGATACTCGCGATCAGCCGCGGCTCACCGGAGTCACCACTCCGGGCGTGCTCGGGTGCTTCCCGGATCCGGGCCGTGGCGGTCATGTACAGCCGGCGGGTTGCCGGGATCCGTACCTGGTCGTGCACCGCGGCCCACGGCTTGCCCGCGTACCCACTGGTGTGGTGCCTCGTCGACGACCACCAGGTCCCATGAACCAAGGCCGGCACCGTGAGCGCGCTGGAGAACGCCGAGGCCGACGGCGGCGTACGTGGCGAACACCGCCACCCGCTCCAGCCCCCGTGCACAGGAGACGAGTTCACCCGGATCGGTCGTGCAAGGGACACCGTCGGAGTCGCCGGCCCGCAGCGAGCACACCCCGCGGACACCCGTGAACAGTTCGGTGCGTGTCACGTCGATGCCCGCGTACACGAACCTCGCGCCGATGCGCTCGGTGAGGTCTTTCGACAGGTCAGTGGTTTCGGCACCGGTGCTGGTGTGCGGGTTGAGCCGGTGGATCTCGTCGATCAGCACAAGCCTGATGCCAGCTTGGGCGTAGGTGGCACACACGGCCGAAGTGATCTGGGCTTGGGTCATACGGGTGGTGATGGGGATGCCGAGGTGGCGGGCGAACTCGGTGGCGAGGGTCCTCGCGCTGGCGGCGGGAGGCACCAAAACATAGGCGACCGGTACCTGGGCGCGCCGTCCGCGTGGTCGGCTCTGTCTGCCGTACCCGCGTTGTGCCTGGGCGCTGCGGCTGGAGGAGGCGCTGCGGGTAGCGGCGGTGCTCAGTTGCGGATGAGCAGGACGAGGCCGGCGAGCACCACGGCGAGTGCCACGGCGGCGGCCCCGTACACGAGCCGGTGTGCACGCAGTCCGGGCAGGAATCGGTCGATGGCGATCCTGCCCGGCCCGGTGAGGGCGAGTCCGGCGGCGCCGGCGGCCAGCAGGACTTCGTACTCGACGCCCTGCGGAGCGAAGAAGCCGCCGCCCCACTTGACGGCCAGGGCGTTGATCATGGTGCCGAGGGCGGCGGCGCCAGCGAGCGGCGTCAGCAGGCCGAGGACCAGACCGAGCCCGCCGAGGACCTCGCTCAGTCCGGCTATGGCGGCCATCGTCTCGCCCGAGGGGTAGCCGCTCATAGTGAAGAACTGGCCGGTGCCCTTGAGGCCTCCGCCGCCGAACCAGCCGAACAGCTTCTGCGCACCGTGGGCTGCGACGGTCAGTCCGAGGGCGACGCGGATGATCAGCAGTCCGGCGTCGTAGGCGTGCGGCGAGGTGCCCTCGGTGACGCCGGAGCGGGAATCGAGGGAACGGGTGAGAGTGGAAGCCATGTTGAACGGATCTTTCTGAGGAGATCGAGAAGTCTTACTTGAGAGTTCAAGTATCGGTCTCATGGATGGTAGCCGATAAGTGAAACTTCAACCACTTCGGGCTCTGGCATCGACCCCACACTGCGGGAGTGGTCAGCGGCCTTGCCCCGACGTTTGTCGGACAGGGGCTCGGCGGTCGGGGATTGTTTCTGTCTACGGGTGGGGGGTCCGCGGGGCC
>NZ_JBCEWQ010000021.1:0-80681 GCF_038448545.1 Streptomyces sp. CLV115 | reverse complement strand
CCATCGACCAGCCCCGCGCGCCCCGCCGATAGCCCCGCCCAGCCCGCCGGAACGCAGAACGCTGTGACCAGGGAAAACACGCCCTGTCCTTTAGACGTCGGCGCTACCTGAGGAACACGGAGGCACTCTCAACGAGAACGAGACATCCCCAGACCAGCAGGCCTACGTCCCCGCGAACCCGCGCTCACAACGGTCTCAACCATCCCGAATATCCCCAGCAAACACCGCTCCCCGTACCTCAACTACACCCCCACGAAACGACACGTGGAGAGGCGGTGGGCGCATCATCAAGGTCGGCGACGTCGTCGGAACGGGCGGAGATGGCAATCAGGGCACGCTGGGACAGGCCGTAGTCGAGCACAGCCCCGCGGTCGTCACGTCGCTGTCTCGCAAGCGGGACATCCAAAGGACGTCCCGTTGCCTATTCCTTGGAAAATTCGATAACAGCTAACACAACTCCGACGCCCCCGGGACTGCTGTAGCAGCTGCGTCTCGTCGCTGTCATCGCACCGCCGGATCCCGTCAGCGGGCTGCAGATCCCGTGAGAGACCTGGGGCATGTCCGACGACAGAACTGGTGCACACCGCGCGCAGGCGGTGCGTGCGGTTGAGGTGAGCCGGGTGGCTGCGGTGCAGCGGCTGTTCGGCTTGGAGGCCCGGGGTGAGCTGACGTCCCGCCATGTCCGGCTGGTGGCAGAGGCCTTGGGGGGCCATCCGCCGGGACCTGACGGCCGGCGAGCGGGCCGGGCTCAGGCAGGGCGAGCAGGCGCGGCGGGCGCATGACGTGTTCGCCAAGCGTCCGCCCACTCACCGCAACGTGGTCTGGGAGGGCGATCACAAGCGGGTTCCGGTCCAGGTGGACGTCGAGGGCGAGCTGGTCTGTCCGTGGGTGACCTGGTTCATCGACTGCGCGACCAAGGTGATCGTCGTCCGGCGTCAGCCGATGAAGCGCATCTCCGGGTAATGGGCGGACGGACCGTCCAGGATCCGTGCCGGCTGGTGACGCAGATGAAGGTCGAAGTAGGCGCGCAGGAAGCGCCGCTGAATGTCGATCGCCCGCGCCTCGTCGAGCGGGCCGATGAATTCGGCGAGCTGTTCCTCGGTCGCCCCAAGGCGTTCGGCGGCCTGTGGCATGAAGGTCTCGTAGTCGGTGTACGAGAAGTGCCGCGTACCGGTCAGCCGGAGATTGCGGCGCCAGCCGCGCAGGTGGGGCCAGGCCTTTGCCCAGCTCGGGTTGTTGTCCGCGTCCTCGCTCATCAGGAGAAACGGCCGGCGCAGCCCGGAGTCCACCACGGGGCCGAACAGGGCGCCGTCGAGGTTCGCTCCGGCGCGCAGCGGTACGCCCGACGCCATCGCCGCGGCCGCGGTTGCGCCGCCCAGGGAGTGGCCGAACATTGCGACCCGGGACATGTCGAGGACATCGGCGAGACCGTGCGGGAGCGGTCGGCCGCCGGAACGCCGGGACCGTACGATCCGCGACAGCTCCTCCAGCACGAATCGGGTGTCGCTGACCCGTACGTCGACCGCCTTGCCGACAACCGGGTCGTCGTCCTCGTCGCCCAGAGGCGGCATGGCGTAGGTCTCGACCCGGCCGCCGGGGAACTCGACCTGTCCGGCGTCGTAGGTGTGGTCGATCGTGACGACGACGTATCCGTGACTGACGAGGTCCTCGACCAGCGACGTGCTGGAAGCGCGGTGCTGACCGTGCCCGTGGGAGTACAGGATCACCGGGCGCCGGCCCGCGCGGGCATCGGCCGGGGCGGAGTCACGGGCGTGGGTGACCGGGAGCGTGACATAGCCGTCGAGCAGGTAGCCCGTCTTCTGGAAGACCTTGGCGGCCTCCGCGGTCATCCAGGGTGCCCGGGGAAGGCCCGGCCTGGGCGGTGCGGCAGCGCTGCGGGCCGGGTACCAGAGCTGGACCATCAGTTCCCTCACCGGCTGCGCGGGCACCCAGGGATCGCGGCGGCTGCGGTCGGTGAGACGCAGAGCTGCAGTGCCGATGGCGTGGTGGCCGGTCGGTCGCGGCAGAACGAGCCGCACCGGCGGTTCGGGGCGGGGGTACGGTGCCGCACCCGGCGTGCGGCCGGGCGCCGCGGCGGCCGGGGCGGCGGCCATCGCGAGGCCGGTCGCGAGACCGGCGGCGAGGACCGCACCCGTGCTTACCACCTGCCTCCTGCTGGGCCTGGGCGGAGTCGGAGTCCGGGCAGGGACAGAATTCGACATGGCGGTCTCCTTCGCGTTCGTACGTACGAGGTGCAGCGCGTGACGCGCCTGGCCCTGCTCACAAGCTAGGCGCCGCCAGGCCCATGGACTGCAGTGATCTCTCACGGCTTTCGCTGACATTTGTCACTTCCTCTGCGATGTCAGTGCGTTGATCACGGTGCAATCCGACCGACCGATCACGGAGTCGTTCCATGAAGTTCACCAGCGTAGGCACCGCCGCTCTCGTGGCGGTATCCGCCATGGCCGCCCTGGCCCCGTCCCAGACCGGTCGCCGTCCGACCACGTTCACCGTGCTGGTGCCCGTGCACGGCGGCGAACCGCAGGACGGTGGCTGACGACCGGGCAACGGACACCTGCGTGCGCTACGGCGGGGCTGGCAGGGGGCGTGCGGTGCCAGCGCCTTTCACGACCGTCAGGCGGCTGATCAGGGCAGATGGAGAACCGGGACGGGAGTATCTAGGGTCAGCACGTGGCTTTCATCATGGTGTGCGAAGACGACGCGGCGGTCCGTGGCGTCCTCAAGCGTGCCCTGGAGCACGACGGTCACACCGTCGCTGTTGCCGCGACGGCCGACGGCCTGCTGCGGCAGCTCGCACCGGCGCCCCAGCTGGTTGTCCTGGATCTCGGGCTGCCGGACGCCGACGGCCGCGATGTCTGCCTGGCCCTGCGGGCCCGCGGCGTCGATGTGCCGGTGTTGATGCTCACCGCGTTGGACGGCCTGCATCACAAGGTGGGCGGCTTCGAGGCCGGCGCCGACGACTACATGACCAAGCCCTTCGACATCCCGGAACTGCTGGTCCGCGTCCGGGCGTTGCTGCGCCGGGCCACCGTGGCGCCCGCACCGCACGAGGTCCACCTCGATCCGGCGAAGCACATGGTGACCTTTGACGCGGTGAGCGTGAGCCTGACCCCGACCGAGTTCCGGCTCCTGGGCCGCCTGATCGCCTCGCAGGGCGACGTGGTACGGCGCCACGCCCTCGTCGCCGCGGGCTGGCCGCACGGCGCGCAGGTCAGCGACAACACGCTCGACTCCTACGTGCGTCGGCTGCGGACGAAGCTCGGTTCGCTGGGTGTGGCCGAGCGGCTGGCGACGGTCCGCGGCGTGGGCTACCGATGGCAGTGACGGGGTTTCGAAGCAGGGTGGTCGCGCTCACCGTGCTGATCGCCACCGCCGTGGTCGCTATCCTGGTCGTGGTCTCGCACGTGCTGCTGAGCCGGGTGACGGACGCCGACGCGCACGATCTGGCCCGTACGCGCGCCGAGGCGGTCGCGGCGAACGTCAGCTCCAAGGGCGGCCGTGTCGTGCTCACCGAGAACAACAGCGAGGCGCTGGACGAGGTCGCCTGGGTATATGCCGACGGCCGTCTGATCGACGGGACCGTACCGGCGAGTGTGGTCGCGCGCGCGGAGGAGCTGGCGGACGAGGGGCGATCACAGACCGCGACCGTCGGCGACTACCTCCTG
The DNA here is from genome assembly GCF_038448545.1 of Streptomyces sp. CLV115. Taxonomy (NCBI): domain Bacteria; kingdom Bacillati; phylum Actinomycetota; class Actinomycetes; order Kitasatosporales; family Streptomycetaceae; genus Streptomyces; species Streptomyces sp. CLV115. The sequence continues at coordinate 76,995 of NZ_JBCEWQ010000021.1, read as the reverse complement.
TACGCGCGCCAGGTCCCGATCGACGGCCACCACGCCATGGTGATCGTCCGGGTGGACCTCACTCCCTACGAGACGTCCGAGCAGCGCAGCCTGACCTTGACGCTGATCCTGGGCGGCCTCACCATCCTCCTCGCCGGCGGCGTCGCGCACCTCGTGGTGCACCGAGCGCTGCGGGTCGTGCACGAGATGGCGGCCCTCGCCGACGACTGGGGCCATCACGAACCCGGGCGCCGCTTCAACCTCGGCGTCCCCCGCGACGAGTTCGGGGAACTGGGACAGACCCTGGACCGCCTTCTGGAACGCGTCGACACCGCACTGGCGGACGAGCGCCGGCTCACCGACGAGATCGCCCACGAACTGCGCACGCCACTCACGGTCCTGCGGGCCGAGGCGCAATTGGCCCATCTGTCCGGCGAGCCGGTGGGGCCGCAGGTGGTGTTGAGCGAGGTCGACCGCCTCGACGCGGCGATCACGACGATTCTGCGCGCCGCGCGCGCACGGACGGACGACGGCACCCGGTGCGATCTGCGCTCCGCCGCCCGGCGGGCGATCGGCAGCTGCGCGGTCGAGATCGCCGTTCCGGCCAAGGTCGAGGTGGCCGTGGCGCCCGACATCGCCGTATCACTGCTGTCACCGCTGCTGGAGAACGGCCTGCGGCATGCGAAGTCCCGAGTGTGGATCACCGCGCGCCACCAGGACGACGCCATCGTGGTCGATGTCCTGGACGACGGCCCCGGGTTCGATCCCGCCGAGGTCGACCGGGTCTTCGAGGCGGGGGTGACCGGCAGCGGCGGGTACGGCCTTGGACTGCCGGTGGTGAGGCGGATCGCCGCTTCGGCCGGTGCGGAGGTCCGTGCGATCGCGGACGGCCGCGGTCACGTCGAGGTGACACTGCCGATCGCGCGTACGGTCACGTAGTCAGGTTGCTTGCAGGTTCCCTGCGTAAACCTCCCTCCATGACAACGACAACGGAAGCACGCTCGCGCAGCGGGCATCTCATGCTCAACAAGGTTCCTGAGGTCACCATCTGGTTCTGGGTGATCAAGATCCTCTGCACGACCGTCGGGGAGAGTTTCGCCGACTGGATCAACATGAAGCTGGGCGTCGGCCTGGTGAACACGGCCTGGATCTTCACCGCGGTGTTCGTGGTGGTCCTGGCCGTTCAGCTGCGGCTGAAGCGATACGTCCCCTTCCCGTACTGGCTGACCGTGGTCGTTGTCAGCGTCACGGGCACCCTGTACACCGACATCCTCACCGACCAGCTCAACGTGCCGCTGTGGATCAGCTCCGCCGTGTTCTCGGTCCTGCTCGCCGTGGTCTTCGGCGTGTGGTGGCTGCGTGAGCGCACCCTGTCGATCCACTCGGTCACGACGCTGCCGCGGGAGTCGTTCTACTGGCTCGCCGTGCTCGTCACCTTCGCGCTCGGCACCGCGACCGGCGACTGGACCCTCGAGCTGACCGGCTGGAGCCCGGGCGCCTCGGTGCTGCTGCCGCTCGGCCTCATCGCGGCGATCACGCTGCTGTGGAAGTTCGGCGCCAACCCGGTGCTGTCCTTCTGGCTCGCCTACATCCTGACCCGCCCGCTGGGCGCCAACATCGGCGACTGGCTCGCGTCCCCGAAGGTCGCTCAGCCGGGCGAGCCGACGGGTCTCGCGCTGGGCACCTTCACCACCAGCCTGATCTTCCTCGGTCTCATCCTGGCGACGGTGATCGACGCGCTCGGACGTGACCGAGACCTACGAGGCGGCCCACGCCGAACACGCCACCGGTGACCCGCGCAAGGAGCGCGTCGCGCTGGCCGGCTTCGGACTGCTCGCCGTCGCGACCACGGGCCTGCTGCTCTGGGCCCATGGCCAGCCGCACACCGGCCCGGCGCCGGAGGAGGACAACACCTCCACCGTCCAGATGGCTCCGGGCGAGGCGGTGAAGAAGTTCCCGCCTGCCAAGGTCTCCGCGCTGCGGACCCTCGCCTCGACCTCGCTCAAGGACGCACGCTCGGGGAACGCGAAGGGCGCGCACGCGGCCGCCCAGTCGCTGCGCGACCTGTGGGACGCAGACCAGGCGTCGTTGCAGCCGCTGGACAACACCGGCTGGACCTCCATCGACGCTCAGATGGACAAGGTGCTGGGGACCTTCGGCATCGATCACTCGAACCCGCCGATGCCGCCCGCCCAGCAGGAGAAGGAACTCAACGCCCTCCTGACAGACATGAGCTGACCGACCGCCCAACGCCCCCGGCCAGCCCTCCCCGCAGACGGGCTCAGGGCCAGGTCGAGGCCCTGGCCCGTGGTGACCGGCTGTACATCGGCGCGGGCACGGTGAAGACCCATGTCGCCCGGCTGCTGGCCAAGCTCGGTGCCCGCGACCGCGTCCAACTCGTCATCCACGCCTACCGCAGCGGCCTCGCCGGCTGACGCGGCCGACTTACGTCGCGAGCAGCCCGCGGCCGAGCCAGTGCTCGGCGACGGGTTTGGAGTTGCGGCGTCGGCTAGCCCCGGGTTGGGAGTCGCGGGCGCTCGGTGTAGGGGCGGTTTCGGCAGTCGCCGATCGTCGGGTCCGGGTGCTGCAGGAGGTCCCAGCAGATGTAGGAGGCCGGGTACCGGGCTGCCAGAGCGCGGGCGCGGGTCACGGATGACGCGGCCCGTGACTGTGGACCGGATCGAAGTCCATGAGGGCCACTGGGCCACCGCACCCGGCGAAATCGTCGTCAACTGGTCCCCCCAGGACTCCCCCGGCACCGCGCTCCTCGGCACCAAGCTGGAGACCCCCGGCGGAGCGACGCTGACCGTCGTCGGATTCGCCACCAGCATGAGCAAGTCGGCGAGCGCCTGGGTCTCGCCCGAGCAGATGGCCGCACTGCACCCGACCTCCGCCCAGATGCTCTACCGCTTCACGGACTTCTCGACGCAGGCCCAGTTGAGCGCCTCGCTGGCACGGGCCACCACGGGACTGCCCAAGGAATCGCTGGCCGGCGCACAGACCTACCTCACCCTCAAGCAGGCCTTCTCCGCGCTGGCCGACTCCTACCTCCCGTTCATGACACTCTTCGGCATCCTCGGCCTGCTGGTCTCCACCCTGATCGCCGGCAATGTGGTAAGCGGGGCGGTCGTCTCCGGGTACCGGCACATCGGAGTGCTCAAAGCCCTGGGCTTCACCCCCAACCAGGTCGTCGCCGTCTACCTGACGATGCTCTCCGTACCGGCGGTGGTGGGCTGTGTACTGGGCACTCTGGCCGGCAACGCGCTGGCCGGGCCGATCCTGAAGGTCGCGTTCACCGGCATCAACGCGGGCCGGGCCTCGGTCGGCGACATCAGCCCATGGGGCTCCGTGGCTTGTCTCGTGGGTATGCCCGCCCTCGTCCTGCTGGCCGCACTGGTCCCCGCCCTGCGCGCCCAGCGGCTGCCCGCCGCGGAGGCGATCAGCGCGGGCGGCGCGCCGCGGGCCGGGCGCGGGCTGCGCGTTCAGCGGCTGCTCGGCGCCACCCGGCTGCCGCGCCTGGTCAGTCTGGGCCTCGGCCAGCCGTTTACCCGTTCCGGCCGCACCCTGCTGACCATGACGGCCATCATCCTCGGGGTCACCACAGTGACCCTGTCGACCGGACTGACCAGCACCATGGTGGTGTACGGCAAGGTCGGGCGGGAGGACGGTGGCGCCAGGATCCACGTGACGACCGGAGGGTCGAGCAACGACCGGACCCCGCCCCGGCTCAGTGACCCGCAGATCGAGACACGGTTGCGGTCTCTGCCAGGCGCGGAGGAGGTACGGGCCCGCGCGCTGTCCCAGGTGAACACGACCGGGCAGACCCAGCCCGTCTTCGCCGACTTCTACCGCGGCGACGATTCCTGGTACGAGCACACCATCGTCAAGGGCCGGGCGCCAGCAGGGGCGGGCGAGATCGTGGCCGGGCCGGCATTCCTGACCCAGCGCGGGCTGAAGCTCGGTGACCGGGCCACGCTGGAGCTGAACGGCAGGAAGATCACCGCGACCGTCGTGGGTCAGCTCATTGAGGGCAACGTCCCTGCCCTGGAGGCCACTTGGGATTGCTTCGCCCAACTCGCGCCGGACGCACACGACACCGAGTACACGGTGCGGCTCGCCCCCGGCGCCGACGCGCGCACCTACGCCGAGGCGGTCGCGGCGCTCAACCCGGGCCTGCACGCGTCGGTGACGGACTCCGGCAACGCCGGCACCGCCACCGTCGTCACCTTCTCGACGGTGTTCACGGTGCTGCTGACACTCGTCGCGTCGCTCGGTGTCTTCAACACCGTTCTCCTGAACACCCGTGAGCGACGCCGGGACCTGGGCATGCTCAAGTCGATCGGGATGACACCCCGCCAGGTGGTGGTGATGACGGTGACCTCGGTCGCCGGGCTGGGCGCGATCGGCGGGCTGCCCGGCATCCCGCTCGGGATCGTGGCGCATCGCCTCGTCGTGGACCATGTCGGGGTGGTCGACTTCCCCGCATACATGAAGGACGTGTGGCACGCGCCGCAGCTGGCCATGATGCTCCTGGCGGGTGTGGCGATCGCAGTCCTCGGCGCACTGGTCCCGGCCCGGTCGGCGGCCCGGATGACCATCGCCTCGGTGCTGCACACCGAGTAGATCACCTGTCGGCATGATGCAGAGAAGAGTGAGGATGCTTCCGCCGACGGCCGCAGCGACCATGCCGCGCTCGGGCATCATCATGCCGATCGCCGCGCCCAGCCCCAGCGGCTCACAGTCGCCGCGCCGTACGACGGTGCCGGTGCGCTGCTTCGGCTTCTCGACGGTGCCGCCGTTCTTCCTCGCCGCCTCCCGGGCCGCAAGAAGGGCCTGGCGCGCGAAGCCCACACCGCTCAGCTCGCTCACTCACCGTCCCGCGGTAGCGTCGTCTAAGGGCTGTCCCGTAACTGTTGGCACTGGTGAGATGAGACGGAGCCGCTCAGTCGGCACCTGCGCCCTTGGGTGGCAGCAGTACCCATCTCAGTTGACGCGTGGCTCCTGCACCCTGCACCAGGTAATTCGCAGGCGTCCCGCCCAGCTCCCGTCCTATCCTGTCCGCTGCCGTCCATGCCGGGACGGGCCCGACGGAGGAGCGGCGGAGTGCCGGACGTGTACAAGATCATGCTGGATGCCGAGTTGGGCAAGGCGTTCGACGTGTGGTCCGGCTATCTGAACGCCCGGACTGGCGAGGATGCTCAGGTCCGTGCACGACTGCGCTCCACGTTGCAGTCGGCCCGCGCGGCAGCCGCCGAGGGCGATCCCGCGTCTGCACGCGCCTTGGTGGCGGAGATGTACGACGACGCCCGAGAAGCTGGCCTTCCCTGGGCTCCCGTGGCGCCTGGTCCCTGCGCGGCGGACCGGCAGGCACGCGACTACGCCAAGGACGAACTGCGGCAGGTGCTTCCTGTGCACCTGCGCGAGGATCTCGATAGCATCGCGATCTACCTGAGCGTCACGGGCCGCCGCCTCCAGACCGCCCCCGGCCTGGACGCCGCCACCCGCCAGGACATCCTCTACATCTCTGCCCGCGCCGGGATGGCTCTCGACCTCGCCCATCCGACAGCAGCACGACGGGAACTCGAACGCCTGAAGGCAATTGCGCGACGCTGCGGCGTGGAGCCCTGAGAACCGAGCGACAACGGCCTCAGTTGGCGCGCGATGCCAACTCGGGCGCTCAGTCACATGAGATGATCTTGGTGTGGCTGGTGTGATCGCGGCGTCGGAGCCGTCTTGGATAGCCCCGTTCACCGGGCTGAGCCCGCGCAACTTCGGCAAGCTACTGACCGTCCTGCGGCGGGAAGGCGCGGATTCGGTCCGCAAGGGTCGGCCGTGGAGCCTTCCGCTGGAGGACCGGGCCCTGCTGGTCGCGGCGTACTGGCGCACGAACTTGACGATGCGCCAGCTTGCTCCGCTGTTCGGGGTCTCGAAGTCGGCGGCGGACCGCATCATCGACCACCTCGGACCCATGCTCGCGCTCCAACCCCGCAAACGCTTCGCCAGGGACACTGTGCTCATTGTGGACGGCACTCTCGTGCCCACCCGCGACCACACCGTGGCCGAGCAGTCCAAGAACTACCGCTACTCAACCGCCCACCAGGTCGTCATCGACGCGGTCACCCGCCTCGTTGTGGGGTCGGCCGGCCGCTGCCGGGTAACCGGCACGACTCCCGCGGCTGGGAGGAACCGGCGCCAAGGCCGCCGTCGGCAACACGACCGCAATCGCCGACGGCGGCTACCAGGGCACCGGGCTGGTCATCCCTCACCGTCGGGCGCCCGGCGAGACTGAACTTCCGGACTGGAAAGAGAAGCACAACCGTTCCCACAAGCAGGTCCGGGCCCGTGTCGAGCACGTCTTCGCCCGGATGAAAACCTGGAAGATTCTCCGCGACTGCCGCCTTAAAGACGACGGTGTCCACCACGCCATGCTCGGCATCGCACGGATGCACAACCTCGCACTCGCCGGGTAGGGGAGTGGCCCGCACGGCGGGCGACCACAACCGAAACCGCTCAGAGATCATTTACGGGACAGCCCTTAATCACCACAGAAACAATCCCGAGCCCACCAATTCTGCACTCTGAGAATGCGCCAAAAACCAACCCAGCTCCTTTGTGGAATCAGCACGCACCCCCTCCCCCGATTACGAGCCAACCCCGCGCAATCGGAAAAGCAACGAAGATCAATTCTCCGCGAACTCCACAGCCAATTGCTCGCCATCACAGCCCGCATGACGGACAGTCGAAACCCCTGGAATCGCTGTGCGCCCCTCAGGAGCGCGAACACCAGCCGCCCCGGGCAAAGAGGCCCGGGGCGGATGACAGGCGCTCAGAACGCCGTACTCGGATCTCCCGCTCCGCTGACCAGGTATTCCTCACTCAGTGACCAGCCAATCCTCATTGCTTGTCCAGCACCAGCGCCCGGCCACCACTTCTCAAAACCCCATAGAAACACCCGGATCGACCCGCTCCACAGCACCCAAGACCGGACACCGAACTGAGAACCATCCCGGACACGGAAGCGAGAACTCCCACGTACACCACAAGAAGTGGACCAGAGCCCCCTGTCATCAACAGAGCCACCACTGCACAGAGACGACTCGGGGCAAGCTGATGGACCAAGTACGTGCTCTGCCGGAGTCTCCGCCGTAAGGGTTCAAATGCGGTAGCGACGCAGGGCCGGGGCTGCCACAGCAAGAGCCAGCATCACCACTACGACCAGCGCTCCGCCGCCCGCGAAAGCGGCCTGGGGGCCGAATGCGGAGCCTGCGGTGCCGTGCAGCACGTCGGCGAGGCGCGGACCGCCTGCGACCACCACCGTGAACACGCCCTGCATACGGCCACGCATCTCGTCGGTCGCGGCGGAGAGCAGGATCGCCTCGCGGAACACCATGGAGACCATGTCGGCGACCCCGGCGGCGGCAAGGAAGGCCACGGTTACCCACAGGTTGCGGCTCATGCCGGCCCCGGCGATGGCCGCGCCCCAGCCGACCACGGCTCCGATCACCATCCAGCCGTGCCGGCGCAGCCGCGAGAACGTGCCGGAGAACAGACCGCCGATCACCGTGCCGAGTGGGATAGCTGCGAACAGCACGCCGAGCGCCAGCCCCTCGCCGTAGGCGGCATAGGTCTGGTTGGCCAGCTGTGGGAACAGGGCGCGGGGCATACCGGCGACCATCGCGATGATGTCGACGAGGAAGGACAGCAGCAGCACCTTGTGCCCGGCGACGTAGCGGAATCCGGCTGCGATCTCCCGTATTCCGGCTCGGCGGGTGGAATGCATGCCCAGTGGCGGCAGCGTGGGAAGCTGGAAGACGGCCCACACGGTGGCGCACAGGGCTACTGCGTCGATCAGATACAGCTCGGGCAGGCCGATGATGGGGATCAGCGCGCCGGCCAGCAGCGGGCCCGCCACCAGGCCGGCCTGGTTGACCGTTGAGCCGAGGGCGTTGGCGGCGGGCAGTTCCTCGGCCGGCACCAGCCGGGCGATGGAGGCGCTGCGGGCTGGTGAGTTGAGGCCGAAGAACGCCTGCTGTACGCCGAGCAGCACGATCAGGACGACGACGGAGTGAAGTCCGGTGACTGCCTGAGCCCAGAACAGCAGCGAGGTCACGGCGATGCCGATGTTGGTGACCAACAGCAGCTTGCGGCGGTCCATGGTGTCCGCGACTGCCCCGCCCCACAGCGCGAACACGACCAATGGCAGCAGACCGGCGAGGCCGGCGTAGCCGACCCAGGCCGAGGAGTGCGTGATGTCGTAGATCTGCTTGGGCACGGCCACAGCAGTGAGTTGACTGCCGACGGTGGTGACGATGGTCGACGACCACAGCCGCCGGTAGGCGGGATGGCGCAGGGGGCGGGTGTCCATCGCCCAGCGCCGCCAGCCGCGCCTGGGTGGCCGGCCGTCGGTCTGGGGGTCGGTGACGGACGAGGTACTGCTGCTCTCGTTCGTGTTCACGGGATCCAATGGTCGCTACATCTTTCGATTGGGCCGCACTTTCTCAGCAGCTTCTATGACCGTTCGAACCGGTTGTCTCAGGATCGGACGGGCACGTGGTGCCGAGCGCGATCACGATGCCGGCGACTGGCAGGGTTTTGCAGGGTGGTGTCGTAGGGCTGCCATGGGGTGGGTTGTCAGCAAGTGGGCAGGTGCCGGTTGTCAATCTCCTCGGGCCGTGGAGAGATCTACGCGGCCCGTCCCGCGGCCTGGCTGACGGACTTGGAGCCGTCCTTGCGGCCGCGTCAGCAGTTCCTCGAAGTACTGAGGGACCAGCTGCCGCCGCCTTTCCGGCTGCCAGGAGCGGTCGGCAAGCGGCCTGCATCCAGGCGAGCGTGCGCGCGAGGTCGTAGGGGAGCAGCACGCGCCGGGACCGCTGGATCGCCCCGCGAACAGTCGACGCGTACCGGCCGCGGGGCGGGGAAACGTTCCTTGGCCTACGGCACTACGACGGTCAATGATGTGCCGGTCAGTTGGAAATCGAGCTTCTCGTACACGTGGCGGGCCGGATTCGCATCGCTCACGACGAGCGAGACGTCGGCCAGCCCGTCGGCCGCGGCATCGCTCAGCGCTCGGCGCAGCAGATTGGCGCCAAGGCCCACGTAGCGGGCTTCGGGTTGGCGGAATACGTCGGCGATCCACGGCAGGCCGTCACGATCGGTGAGGATCGCCCCGGCGACCACGCGGTTCGTCTCGTCCACCACCAAGGCACTGCACGCAAGCACCGGCCCGAGTACGGAGCCCGCCAGCATCGGCGCCAGGCGCTCGTTGAGCGCTTCTTCATCGCTGCCGGAGAAATGGTCGGGATGGTTGGCATGAAAGGCGGCTCGCCATGCTGGGAACACCGCATCGGCGTCGAGCTCGCAAGGAACTGCCCGAAGTCCGTTGCCCAGGTCTCGTGATGACCAGTCGACCGGTGGCGGACACGCGACCAGGTCTCTCCGCATTTCGTGGGCGTGTCGCATCACCCGTGCGCCACGGCACAGCAGTTGCTCACCGAGTTCCACGGATCCCGAGACTGCCCATCCGGACATGCGGGCGATGATGGTGTCCACAGGGTCGGGGCCGACCACTTCGGCCAGGTCCGCCCATGGGTGCCCCTCCCGAACACCCTGCAGATAGGTCAGGACCGGCACACCCTGCCCATTGGTCAGGGTCTGGCGCTGCTCGTCGTTCTCAGTCACTCTTCGTCCTTGAAAGATCATGTGTACTTTGGCGTGCGTATTCTGCGGTTCCGCATCCGGTGCCACAACAGAATTTCCGCAATTTGCGCAGTGCCCAATTCGCCGATCCCCATGAGGGTCGAATGGGCCGTCCCGATCGCCGTATCGGCGGGCTCGAGCAGGAATCCGCCGTGCACCGTGCCCACCTTGGGCTGGGTGGCGGAGTTGTTCGATGATCGCTGCGTAGCTGTTGTTGCTGTGTCCCTTGGCTGCTGCCCGTTCGGCCAGGGTCGTGAAGAGTTCGGGTAGTTCGGTGTTGATGTCGGCGGCGTGGCTTTCGTGGAGGAGGTGTTTCATTCCGGTCAGGTTCGTGTTGACGGTGGAGTCGGTGGCCGGGTATGTGCCGTCGTCGATCTGCTGCGCGTAACCGGGCAGCCAGTCGGCTACGGTTTCGATGCCCGTCTTGGCGAGGCGGGCGAATGCGGTCGCGGGGATTCCTGCCTTGCCGAGCAGGGCAGCGCCGTGCAGGAAGCCGTTGAGGGTGCTCCACACCAAACTGAGCGCGGCCGCGTCGAACAGGGACGGCAGGCCATGGTCTGCGCCGACGTACACGGGGCAGCCGAGGCTGCTGAGTGCCTGTTGGTGCCGGTCGAATGCGGTGGTTGGACCGCTGTAGAGGACGGTGGCGTTCGCGGTGCCGATGGCTGAAGGTACGGCCATGATCGCGCCGTCGAGGTAGGAGGCGCCTTGGTGGGCCGCCCACTTGGCCGTCTCGCGTGCCGCTTGTGAGGTGCCCGAGGTCAGGTTGACCAGGGTGCGGCCGGCCAGGTCCCGGCTCACGGGTTCGAGGATGTCACGCACGTTGTCGTAGCCGGAGACACAAATGACCACGAGCGGGCCGGCCGTGACGGCGTCACGGACGGTCCAGGCTTGCTTCGCGCCCTGCGCGGTGAGGGGTTCAGCCTTGGCGCGGGTGCGGTTCCACACGGTGGTGGGGTGACCTCGGCCCAGGAAGGCCGAGGCGAGGGCCTGGCCCATCAGGCCCAGGCCGAGAACGGAGAGGGGAATACGGCCGGTGTCGGTGTCGAGGTCGTGCATGTGCTCGCTTCCGGTGAATCGGCGTGGGCGGAAGGGTGCCTGGGGGTCAGCCGGTGGTCTCGGGCAGCCGCCAGGAGGCGCGCAGCTGGCGTACCAGGGCGGAGGCCGGGGTCATCCGGACGAGGGTGTTGCGTACCCGGGTGCGTGTGGGAGTGCTCCAGTGGGCGATGCGCCCGAGCTGGTGGGCAGCCTTGACGACGGCGTTGGCCCTGGGCTGGCGGAAACGTTCGTAGCGGCGCAGGGCGTCGGAGGTGGGTCCGTACTCGGCGACCAGGTCGGTGAGAGCTAGAGCGTCCTCAATGGCCTGGCACGCGCCCTGGCCCAGGTTGGGGGTCATGGGGTGGGCGGCGTCGCCGAGCAGGGTGGTGCGGCCCCGGCCCCACTGCGTGACCGGCGGGCGGTCGCGGATGTCGTCGCGGCGGATGGCGCTGACGGGGGTGCCCTTGACTGCCTGACGGACATAGTCGGGGAACTCGGCCGTGGCCCGGGTGAGCGCGGCGCGGGTGTCGTCGTCTGTGCCGTCGGCGGGGCCGTTGGCGCACAGGAACCAATACAGGCGGCCGCCGTCGATGACGCATCCGCCGAAGCGGCGACCCGCTCCCCACATCTCTCCGATCCAGTCGCCGGGCAGAGGGTTGACGTCGGTGACGCCGCGCCAGCAGTAGTAGCCGCTGTAGCTGGGCGCCTGGGCGCCCAGCAGCGCGGTTCGGACGGTTGAGCGCAGGCCGTCCGCGCCGACCAGCACGGAGCCGCGCACTTCCTGTCCGTTGGCGAGGGTGACGGTGGCCCGGTTGGGGTCAACGGCAGTGACGGTCGAGGCGAGCCGCAGCTCGCTGGTGCCGAGCTGGCCGACCAGCGCCTGGTGGATGGTGGCGCGGTGCAGGCCCAGGGCGGGGGCACCGATCTCCGCCAGCAGGGCGCTGGCCTGGGCGGGGCTCGGCTGCAGCAGCACGCGGCCGCGGGCATCGTAGACGGCGGCCGTGGAGAGCCGCGCGCCGATTGCTTCGAAAGGCGCGGCCAGGCCCAGGCGGCGCAGCGCAATCAGTGCGTTGGGCTGCACGGTCAGGCCGGCTCCGACAGGGGCGAGCTGTTCGGCCTGCTCCAGGACGACGGCCGGAATGCCGCGGCCGGCGAGTCCGGCCGCGAGGGTGAGTCCGCCGATGCCTGCTCCGGCGATGAGTACGGGGTCCATAAAGTGCCTTCTTTGCGGGATATTGCCGGATTCTGGAGCCGTCCTGCGGCAGATTCCGCCCCACGAACGGCGGTGCGGAGGTCAGTCGATGAAGGTGCTCAGCACCTTGGTGCGGAGTTCGGCCGGGTCGAGGTCGAGTCCGTCCGGGCCGGCCAGATGCTCGAAGAGCAGACCATCGAGCGAGGCAATGAGTATTTTCGCGCGCTGCTCCGGCTCGGGGACACCGGCCGCCGCAAACAGGTCGACAACCGGCCGTCGCACGTGCTCGGCCGCAGTCTTCAGTACCGCCCGCAATTCGGGCCTGCGCGTAGCCTCCAAGGCGAGTTCATGGCGGGCGAGCGTACGCACACGCCCCGTGGTCCCCCAGTGCTCCAGATAGGCCACCGCTGTATCGGCGAGCTTCTCTACCGAAGTAGTGCCCGTCGTCGGCAGCGCGGCGGCATCTGCAATGTCCGCCTCGGCGAGCCGCTCGACGGCCGCCTGCAGCAGCGCCTGCCGGGTCCTGAAGTAATAGGAGCAGGAACCTTCCGCCAGCCCCGCCCGCTGGTCGACGGCCCGGTGGGTCAGCCCCCGCATACCCTCCGCGGCCAACGTCTCGATCGCCGCGTCGGCCAGCTGTTTCCGTCGTGTCGAGCTCTCCGTCACAGTCGCTTCCTCTTCACACGCCCAATTCCTCTACAGAAGTAGAGTACCAGTTCCACTACAGCTGTAGAGGCCGGGACGGAGGGAAGGCCAGGTGCGGTGAAACCATCGGTCCTCCTCCGGGGCGTTCGGGTTCCACCGCGGGCGCGGAACGAAGGTGGCCCACTGGTACCGGATCGTGATCGGAGTGCGCCAGACCCAGAATCTCCCGGGCACGGCCATCCGCCAGCCGCCTGTGACTGAGGGCCGGCGCACAACGATCGGCGACCATCGAGCCGCCATATGAAACATCCCGAACTACAGAAACTCTGTTGTGACACCGGATGCGGAACTGCAGAACGCCCGCGCCGAGACACACGTGATCTATCGAGGATGAAAGGTGACTGAGAACGACGACCAGCGCCAGACGCTGACTGATGGGCAGGGCGTGCCGGTCCTGGCTTACAACTCGCGCGAATAGGCCGGTCGGGGTGATCGATTGGGGCCGTGCTGCAGACGGCATTCGTTACTCAATGTGATCATTGTGGGTGGTTGGGGTGGTCATCGCTGTGGTGGCCTTGGGGGCGCGGTGCGGTGCTGACGTCGGTGGCCGGGCTGGTCGCTGGTAGCAGGGATGCGTAGAAGTACGCAATTTCGTTCCGGGTGCGTGCTTGGGGGGCGGGTTGGTGGGTGGGGGCGGATACCGTGGCAATCATGTCTGACGATCTTCAAAGCAATAACCTGTGCCCTGAAGTTGCCGTGGCGGGTGGGTGGTTGGCCGATCCGGAATGGCTGGTGAAGACCGACCCGGAGCGGGTCATGGCGGTGCTCGACGATGCCTTGGGGCCGGAGGAGCTGTTGGCAGCGGCGGTGTACCGGGCTTCTGCGCACCTGCACCAGGGTGCGGAGAGCTGGGTGCGGCGGCAGTTGTTGGGGCTGGACGCCGCCCGGTACGGAGACGTGGCGTTGTCGGTGCGGATCGCGGCTGTACCGGCGGCGGGCACACCGACAGCGCCGTGGGGGGTGGAATGGGCCACGGGTGGCCTGGTTTCCTCGCAGTACCGGCATGCCCTCACGGGCCACGTCGACTTCGTGCAGGCGGTAGCGACCACGTCGGTGGACGGCCGTCCGGTCGCGGTCACCGGCAGTTGGGACAGAACGGTGCGGGTGTGGGACCTGGCCAGCGGGAAGCAGATCGGCGAACCCCTCACCGGCCACACCGGCACGGTCTGTGCCGTGGCCACAACGGTGCTGGACGGTCGGCCCATCGCCGTCAGCGGCGGCGATGACGACACCGCGCGGGTGTGGGACCTGACCACAGGGAAGCAGATCGGCGAACCCCTCACGGGCCACGCTCACCCGGTGTGGGCGGTGGCGACGGCGATGGTGGACGGTCGCCCGGTCGCCGTCACCGGTAGCTGTGACAAGAAGGTGCGGATGTGGGACCTGACCACCAGGCAGCCCATCGGCAAACCCCTGACCGGCCACACCAACGATGTGTGGGCGGTGGCGACGACGGTGGTGGACGGCCGCCCGGTCGCCGTCACGGGCGGCGGTGACAAGAAGGTGCGAGTGTGGGACCTGACCAACGGCCAGCAAGTGGGCAAGCCTCTCACCGGCCACACCGACGTGGTGCGTGCGGTGGCTACCGCGGTCGTGGACGGCCGCCCGGTCGCCGTCACCGGGAGTGACGATGCCACGGTGCGGCTGTGGGATTTGACCACCGGCCAGCAGATCGGCGAGCCCCTCGCTGGTCACACTCACTGGGTGTATGCGGTGGCGACGGAGATCGTGGACGGCCGATGTGTCGCCGTGACCGGCAGCGCCGATGGGACGGTGCGGGTGTGGGACCTGGCCACCGGGCAGCCCGTCGGCGAACCGCTCACCGGCCACACCGGCTGGGTGCTCGGGGCGGCGACGGCAGTGGTCGATGGCCGACCCGTCGCCGTCACCGGCGGTCGGGATGACGTGTTGCGAGTGTGGAGCCTGGCCACTGGCCAGCCCGCCGGTAATCCCGTGACCGGCCATACCGGCCCGGTGCTCGGGGCGGCGACGGCGATGGTGGACGGCCGGTGCGTCGCTGTCACCGGCAGCGCCGACGAGACGGTGCGGATATGGGACCCGACGACGGGCCGACCCGTCGGCGAACCCCTTGTCGGTCACTCTGGCTGGGTGTGCGCGGTGGCGACGGCAGTGGTCAACGGCCGGCCGGTCGCCGTCACCGGCAGCTGGGACAAGAAAGTGCGGGTGTGGAACCTGAGCACCGGCAGACCCCTCGGCAGGCCCCTGGCCGGGCATACCGGCCCCGTGCTCGGGGTGGCGACGGCGATGGTCGACGGCCGACCCGTCGCCGTCACCGGCAGCTTCGATGGGATGCGAATATGGGACCTGACCACCAGGAAGCCGTCCGGCGAACCCCTCGCCCACGTCGGCTCGGTGGATGCGCTGGCGACCACGTCGCTGGACGGCCGACCCGTCGCCGTCACCGGCAACGATGACCATACGGTGCAGGTATGGGACTTGACCACCCGACAGCAGGTCGGTGAACCCCTCACCGGCCACACCGACATGATTCGTGCGCTCACGACGACGGTGATCGACGGGCGCCCCGTCGCCGTCACCGGCAGCAAGGACAACACGGCGCGGGTGTGGGACCTGACCACCGGCCAGCAGATCGGCGAGCCCCTCACCGGCCACACCGGCGAAGTGCGCTCCGTGGCAACGGCGGTGCTCGATGGCCGTACGGTCGCCGTCACCGGCAGCAATGACAACACGGTCCGGGTGTGGGACCTGACCACCAGCGAGCAGGTCACCTCCCGCCTCTTGTCTTTCCCCGAGCCTGTCGATGCGTTGCTGGTGGCACCAGGCAGCGGGCTACTGGTCGGTTTCGACAGAGAACTCGCCTTCTTCCCCGCCCCGTTGACCGCGCCCGCGCCCGCGCAGACACCGTAGCGCCGGCGGCACTCCCGGGCGGCCATGGCAGCCCGGGAGTGCCGGACGGGTGGACAGCACACGTCACCAGCGACAACAGGAACGTGCCACCCGCCTAACTGCTCGATTCAGAGTGATGTTCGGATTCGTCTCAAATGAACGATGACGCAGGCCAGTTGGAGCGGTCCCAGAAATGCAGGTCGGCTCGTATCTCGTAACGGATCCGGAGCCGCTTGAACTGGTGGAGCCAGGCGAGGTCCGTTCGGCAGGAGGTGCCTGCCCAAACCTGAAGTTTCCCCGTGATCTTGGACACTCGTTCGTTATGCCGCGAGGGCGTGTTGATGCCGCTGTTTGGTCTCGGCTGGTGTGAGGTAGCCGAAGATCTTGTGCTTGCGCAGGCGGCGGCGGTTGTAGAAGGTCTCGATGAAGGTGAAGACCTCGGCGCGGGCGGTGGCCCGGTCGGGCCAGGTCCGGGTTCCGATCTCTTCCTTGAGCAGGGCCCAGAAACTCTCCGCCGCGGCGTTGTCGAAACACGATCCGGTGCGTCCGCAGCTCTGTCGCAGCCCCAACTCTCGTATTTGGTCCTGGAATTGCGCCGATGTGTACTCGCTGCCGCGATCGCTGTGGATCACGCATCCGGGCGCCAGGCCGCCTCGGCCGCAGGCCATGTCGAGGGCGTCGACGACGAGCTCGGCGCGATGGTGGTCAGCCATGGCGTAACCGACGATCTCGCGGGTGGCCAGATCCAGCCAGCAGGCGAGGTAAAGCCAACCCTCGGCCGTCGGGAGATAGGTGATGTCGCCGACCAGCTTGGTGCCGGGACGCGCGGCGTGGAAGTCGCGGCCGATCAGGTCCGGGGCCGGCTTCGCCTTCTTGTCCGGCCGGGTCAGCGTGCGGTGCTTGCGGCGGGTGACGCCGCGGATGCCGCGCTCGCGCATGACGCGGGCGATGCGCTTGCGGTTCACCCGCCGCCCCAGACGCCGCAGCTCAGCGTGGATGCGCGGGACGCCGTAGGTGCGACGGGAGATGATGTGGAGCACGGTGATCTCGTGGGCGAGCGCGTCGTCGGCCGCCCGGCGCTCTCGGCGGGCGGCCTCGCCCTCGCGCCAGGCGTAGTAGGAGGAGCGGGTCACGTGCAGCACCCGGCACAGCAGCACGACCGGGTAGTCGCCTTCTCCGCGTGGATCAACCGGTACAGCATGGTCACCGGTCGCTCTCCTTCACGAAGAAGGCCGTCGCTTTTTTCAGGATCTCGATCGTCTGCTGCTGTTCGCGGTTCTCTCTGCGCAGCCGGCGCAGTTCCTCACGCTCCGCGCCGGTCAGCTCGCCCGGGGCACCCTCGCCCTGGTCGGCCTTGGCCCGGCGGCACCAGCCGCGCAGGGACTCGGAGCTGATGCCGAGTTCCCGGGCAACGGCGGTGACCGTCTTGCCCGAGGTGTCGACGAGCGCGATCGCGTCCCGCTTGAACTCCTCGGTGTACCGCTTCGTGTACTTGCTTCCCGCCTGGTGCTACTTCCTCTGGAACCTCAGGTCCCAGTCTCCAGGTGTCCACGATCAAGGGGAAGCTTCAAGTACCGAGCAGACCCCGCCAAGGCCCTGCGGACCCGGATCAACCGAATCGCTTCGCCAGCTGAATCAACCTGGCAAACCATGAACTCGGATCTCCCGCTCCGCTGACCAGGTATTCCTCACTCAGTGACCAGCCAATCCTCATTGCTTGTCCAGCACCAGCGCCCGGCCACCACTTCTCAACACCCCATAGAAACACCCCGATCGGCCCGCTCCACAGCACCCAAGACCGGACACCGAACTGAGAACCATCCCGGACACGGAAGCGAGAACTCCCACCTGGCAGCACGGGGCCAGCGCACGGGGCCTACGGGGAAGACGCCCAGACGATAACCCCGATGGGAGTGAGGCTGCATATAAGGCCGAGGCACAGGCATGGATAGGCCAAAGCCCTGAATGTCTTGTGGCTCTGGACTCGACATGCGGCAAAGCCTGTGAAGCTGATGACGGCGAGGCACGGCAGGATGATGAAAAAGAACCCCAGCGCTGCCATGATCCCCCCGAGCGTGCGGCCGCTGTAGCCGGCTGCTGGCTCGGCCTGGGCTCCTGGGCTGTCATCCGGCGAGTGTCACCACGGTATCGCCGGCCGGGCCGCCAGACCCCGGTACGGGCGATCCAGGTCCGGCAGGGCGCTGGTCGTCCATGAATGAGGTGGCGTGGCAGGGCAATCGGCATGCTGATGTCGCCGGGCTGGACGTACTTGTCCTGACAAGCCGTAGGGCGCTGCGTTCCGCCTCCAGGGATGCGGAACGCCGTTCAGCCCATCGAGTACGGCTTCACAGCCGCACCCGGAAGAGGGTGCTCCGCCTGCGGGCCCGCTTCGGAAATTCCAGTGTTCCTTCAGACAGGTCGGCTTCTGGCCCGGTGCTGCGGCCCACCCACCTGCCGCGAGTGCCGGCCGACGAGCCGGCAAGTGTCGCCCGCGTGGGCGGGAATTCGTACCGGGGCGTGGCGGCGGGCCGTGGGTAGGCCTGGTCCACCGCGCCGGTGCCAGGCCCTGCTCGTGCACGCAGAGCCCGGCCGGCTCCTCCGCCGGAGTGAACACGCAGGCCAAGTCATGCAGCAGCCGTGCGTAGATCTCGCCCGGAACATCGCAGATCTGCGATGTGATGCAGTGCTCGGGCGGGCCAATCGTCATGCCGGTGCCTGCGGAGCGGGAGTCGGCGGCCAGGTGCAGCACGGCCGGTGCAGCGCGTGCAGCAGCTGGCCGCGCTGCACCGGCCGAGGCCGGCCTGCTACCCGTGCAGCACCCGTGCGCCGCCTGGCCCATGCAAATGCTGCGCTGCACCCCGGACACCACGTTGCTACACCCGACGGCCACCGCCAGGAGCACGAGCAGCAACCCGGAAGCAGCCGAGCAGTAGCGACTACAGCACGGTGCCGTGCAGGGCGCGCCGATCGCCCGACATCGCGTAGCGGCGGGCGGCGAGGCCGTGCTCAAGGGGCTCGCCAATCTGCTCGCACAGCAGGGCCAGGACGTGGGTGCCGCGTCCGCCATGGCGTACGTGCACCCGAACACCTTCCGGTACCGGCTGCCGGGTCGCAGAGGTCGGTGAGATCAACCTCGACGATCCTGGCGAGCGGTTCGCGGCGGTGCTGCAACTCCGGCTCCACCCGCCCGGCACCATGAGGAGAAGCACCGCAACGAGTCAACATACGTCCGCACCGCTCGAACACCACCTGAAGATTCGTGCAACTCCACGAATCGGCTGCGCCACCTGATCCCCAGGATGAGCCGTCAACCCCGACGCAGCCGTACGGAGGTAACCATGACCGCGGTGGTCACCGAGGACACCTGGACACCTGAGCGGATCAACCGGACAGCGACGATCACGATGGTGGTCATGCTGTGCGCCTGGTCGATCGACTACATCGACCGGTTCTCCATCAGCATGGCTCTGCCGTCGATCGGAGAGGAGTTCCATCTCGGCAAGACCGCGCAGGGCTCGTTGGTCACCGTCTTCGCGCTGGTCTACATGATCTGCCAGATACCGGCTGGCTACCTGGCCGATCGGTATGGCTCTCGCAAACCGATGCTGATCACGCTCGTGCTGTGGTCGTTGTTCACCGCTTTGACCGGGATGGCCGGCACCTTCGGTCTGCTCCTGCTGTTCCGTGGCCTGTTCGGTGCTTGTCAGGGGGCGTTCCCGGCGGCGTCGTTCAAAGCCATCGCGGAACGGACGACACCGGAGAGACGGGGGACCGCCACGAGCGTGATGTTGTCCGCCAGCGGGATCGCCGGCCTTGCACCCCTGCTCGTCGCCCCCCTGCTGACAGCCATCGGCTGGCGGCACACCTTCCTCTGGATGGCGGGTTGTGGCGCGGCCATCGGCATCGGGCTGTGGGCGCTCCTGCCCAAGGCGTTGCCGGACCGGCTCAGCCGGCTGCCGCAGGCGACGGTGACGATGCCCGAAGTCTCGCGTGCCCAAGTGCTGAAGTCCCCGAGCGTGTGGAAGTTCGCGGTGCTGTTCTGCGCGATGAACATGCTCAGCTACGGCCTGGTCACCTGGGTGCCCAGCTATCTGCTCGAGGCCAGACACCTGTCGCTGAACGAGACCGGCGTGCTGTCGGCGATCCCGAGTCTGGTGGGATTCGCGACGACCATCTTCGGCGGCTGGCTGTTCGACCGGTACTTCCATGACAAGGCCAGGTGGTACCTGGTGTCCATCGCGACGGTGACCTCGGTCCTGCTCGTCCTGATGGTGTCGGCGGGCAGCGCGGCGACATTCACGGTCTACGAGACATTGGCCGTCGGAGTGTTCGGGATGGCGACGATGTGCGTCTTCGGCCTTCCGCTGCGGGTGCTTCCCACGGCGGTGGCCGGGCTCGGCTCCGGGATGACGAACTTCGGAGGCCAGGTCGCCGGCGTCATCGCACCGCTGGCGATGGGCTGGCTGGCGGACGCGTTCTCCTACACCGCGGCGTTCGGCTTCCTCATCGGCACCACGCTGCTCACCGCGGTGATCGCCTTCTGGGTCCCACAGCGCGCCGAACAGTTCAACTTTCCGTCGACCGGCACCAAGTAGTCGGCCGGCGCACCAGCAGACAGATCCGGTGCGGACAGAAAGTACACACCGGACAGACAGAAGGGATCACTCCATGGTCACCGAACGGAACTGGTCGCGACAATCACCGCCCGGGCGGCGGAAGTCGGCGTCCAGATCTGGCTGCACTCGGCCGATCTGGACGGCCCGCGACAGGTGGGCATCGACGCCGAGGAGCCGGTGGTCACCGCGTCTGCGTTCAAGGTCCCCGTAGCAGTGGAACCTGCCCGGCAGGCGGCCGACGGTGAATTCGACCTCGCCGAGCGGATCGCGGTGGCACCGGGACATCCGACTGCCGGCCCGTACGGCCTTGCGACGTTCCGCCACGACGTCACGATGTCCTGGTACGACCTGGCCGTCCTGATGATCAGCATCAGCGACAACGTCGCCACAGACCTGATCCTCGGGAAGGTGGGAAAGGCCTCGGTCGCCAGGACGCTGCGGCGGCTCGGCCTCCCGCACACGGCCGTCCCGCACGACTGCGGGGAGCTGTTGCGCACGATCGGCGAGGACCTCGGTATCGACTACCAGGACGACGAACGGATCCTGGCCGCGTTGCCGGCCGAACAACTCGCCAGGCTGCGTGCGTTGACACCCGAAGAGACCTGCCGGACCACCGCCGCGGAAAGCACCCGGTTGCTGGGCCTGATCCGGCGTGACGAGGCAGCGCACGCGGCGGCGTGCGCCGACGTCCGGCGCCGGCTGGAACTGCAGGTGTGGCCGCACCGGCTGCGCTCCGGCTTCGCGGACGACGGCCTCAGGGTCAGCGGCAAGACCGGAACGCTGCCCTCGCTGCGCAACGAGATCGGCGTGGTGGAGTACCCGGGCGGCGGCCGGTACGCAGTCGGTGTCTTCACCAGGGCCGTCGATGCCCGATCGAGAGTTCCCGAGCGTGACGCCTTCATCGGGTTCGCCGCCGCCCAGGCGGTGGACTGGCTTCGGCGGTAACCCGTACCGGAGGCCGGGGCCACCGCAGCCGGCGGGCCGGTCGAGGCGTTCAGATTCGTGTACCCGGATGGATCTGCCTCCCCGGATTCGTCGCGTGAGACGAACGGATCGTCCGGCAAAGCTCCTAGGGTCGCCAGCAGCGAGGCTAGGAGGCGAAGCATGCGGACACTATTGCGGGGCGGTCGCGTCATCGACCCGGCTACGGGCTTTGACGGCACGGCTGACGTGCTGGTCTCCGACGACGAGGTCATCGCCGTCGGACCGGGGCTGCCGACTGCCGACGACCAGGTCGACATTGATGTCGCCGGGTACATCGTCGGACCCGGGTTCATCGATCTGCACAGCCACGTGCACTCCATCGCGGGCCAGCGGCTGCAGGCGATGGACGGCGTCACGACGGCGCTCGACCTGGAAGCCGGGATGATGCCCGTCGAACGGGCCTACGCCGAGGCGGCTGCGGCAGGACGCCCGCTGCACTACGGCTTCTCGGCCTCCTGGAGTTCCGCGCGGGCCAAGGTGCTCGCCCGCATCGAACCGGACGCGAACATCAACACCGGGCTCGCCGTGCTCGGCAATCCGGCCTGGCAGCGGACCTCGTCGAAGGCCGAACTCGCCGCCTGGCTGTCCCTTGTGGAGGGTGAGCTGGCGGCGGGCGCGCTGGGCGTCGGCGTGCTGCTCGGGTACGCCCCGGCCAGCGATCCGGCCGAGTTCCTGGCGTTGGCGAAGCTGGCCAAGCAGGCCGAAGCGCCCACGTACACGCACGTCCGCGAGCTGGTCGAGATGGACCCGGCCACGCCGGTCGACGGGTCGCAGGAGATCGCGATCGTCGCGGCCGAGACCGGTGCCGCGATGCACCACTGTCACGTCAACAGCACGTCCGGACGGCACGTCGACCGAGTGCTCGCCACGCTGGAATCGAGCCGTTCCGCCGGGTCGCGGGTGACGGTCGAGGCCTATCCCTACGGTGCGGGCAGCACCGGCATCGGCGCGGCCTTCCTCTCGCCCGAACGGCTCAAGATGAAGGGCCTCGGCCCGACGCGCGTGCTGATGCTGGAGACCGGCGAGCGGATCGCCGACGAGGCCCGGCTGCTGCAGGTCCGCGCCGAGGACCCGGGTGCACCGTGCATCCTCGAGTTCCTCGACGAGGAGAACCCGAAGGACCGGGCCCTGCTGCACCAGACGCTCGCCTTCCCGGATTCGATCGTCGCGAGCGACGCCATGCCGGTGTACTGGCGAAACGCCGGCAACGAATCCACCCAATGGCCGCTGCCCCCTGGGGGTGCGACGCACCCGCGCACGGCGGGCACGTTCTCCAAGTCGCTGCGGCTGATGGTGCGCGAGGCCGGGGTCTGGACCTGGCCGGAGGCGTTCCGGCGCTGCTCCTACTTGCCCGCGCGGGTGCTCGACGAGGTCGCCCCCGGCGCGCGGACCAAGGGCAGGCTGAACGCCGGCGCGGACGCGGACATCGTCGTCCTCGACCCCGCCACCATCACCGACACAGCCACGTACTTCGATTCGACCCGGCCCTCGGTCGGCGTCCGACACCTGTTCGTCGCGGGAACCCCGGTGGTCCGCGACGGGCAGCTGCTCACCGACGCGTACCCTGGCCGGCCGCTGCGGGGGGAGCCACGATGACGGAATTCAGCTTGGACGCTTTGCTCACCGACATCGAAACGTTGGTGTGCTGCGAATCCCCGTCGTCCGACCTCGACGCGGTGGCGCACAGCGCTGAGGTGCTGGCGGACCTCGGCAAGGCGTTGCTCGGCGTGGAGCCGGAGCGGATCGTCCTCGACGGCCGGACGCATCTGCGCTGGCGGTTCGGCGACGGCCCGGCGCGCGTGCT
This sequence comes from Streptomyces sp. CLV115, assembly GCF_038448545.1. Taxonomy (NCBI): domain Bacteria; kingdom Bacillati; phylum Actinomycetota; class Actinomycetes; order Kitasatosporales; family Streptomycetaceae; genus Streptomyces; species Streptomyces sp. CLV115. The sequence goes on along the minus strand of NZ_JBCEWQ010000021.1, from coordinate 54,113 downwards.
GCTGCTCGGCCACCACGACACCGTCTGGCCGATGGGTTCCCTGGAAACGCACCCGTTTTCCGTGGCAGACGGGGTCTTGCGGGGGCCGGGCTGCTTCGACATGAAGGCGGGCGTCGTGATGGCGCTGCATGCGGCTGCGGCATTGCCGCACCGGGCCGGATTGTCCATCTTGGTCACTGGCGACGAGGAGCTGGGCTCCCCGTCGTCGCGAGCGCTGATCGAGGAAGAGGCGCGCGGCTGCGAGGCGACGTTCGTGCTGGAGGCTTCGGCGGACGGCGGCGCGATCAAGACCCGGCGCAAAGGCGTTTCCCACTACCGGATCGAGGTGACCGGCCGCGCCGCGCACGCCGGGCTCGAACCGGAGAAGGGGATCAATGCCGGGATCGAGATCGCGCACCAGATGCTCGCGGTCGCCGCGCTCGCCGATCCGGAGTGCGGGACCAGCGTGGTGCCGACCGTGCTTTCGGCTGGCACGACGGTCAATACCGTGCCGGCGGCGGCCGCGGTCGACGTCAATGTGCGGGTGTGGGACGAGGAGGAACAGCTCCGCGTCGACCGGGCGGTGCGAGCGTTGCAGCCCGTGTTGGCGGACGCACAGGTGCGGATCAGCGGCGGGATCAACCGTCCGTCGCTGGACGCCGCCTCTTCGGCCGCGTTGTTCGGGCTGGCGCGGGAATTGTCCGCGGAAATGGGTCTGCGGAAACCGACCGAGGCGGCCGTCGGCGGTGCTTCGGACGGCAACTACACCGCGGGGCTGGGAGTGCCGACTCTCGACGGTCTCGGCGCGGTCGGCGGCGGGGCGCACTCGGATCACGAACATGTCCTGATCGAAGAATTGCCGTGGCGGACCACATTGCTGTTCGCGCTGGTGGAAAACGTGTTGGCGAAGGGAAGTCCGTCGATTCCGGTGAATCCGGCGGAAAATTCTGGTCAATCCCGACAGTGTCTCTCCGGGGCGAGCCGGGAAAGGATCGTCCCGTGACGAATCTTGCGATGAACACGGAATGGCCGGTCCCATCGGAGACCTGCGACGAAGCGGTCGCGGCCGGGCGGGCGGCGGCCGCCGCGTCGGGGGTCGAGGTACGGGAGATCACCGAGATCGCCGAACTGACAGCGGTCGGAGTACTCTTCGAGACGATCTGGCGGTCGGCCCGGCCGGTGACCACGGAGCTGCTGCGCGCACTGTCGGCGGCCGGGAATTACGTGGCCGGCGCGTTTTCCGGCGGCGAGCTGCTCGGCGCGTGCGTCGGATTTTTCGGCACTCCCGGAAAGGGCAGTCTGCACAGTCACATCGCCGGAGTCGCCAAGTCCGGTGCGGGCCGTGGAATCGGGTATGCGCTGAAATTGCACCAGCGTGGCTGGGCATTGACGCAGGGCGTCTCGGCGATCAAGTGGACGTTCGATCCACTGGTGCGCCGCAACGCATATTTCAACCTCGGCAAACTCGGTGCGCTCCCGGTGCTGTACCTGCGCGACTTCTACGGCCCGATGGCGGACGGCGTCAACGGTTCGGGCGACACCGACCGGCTGATGGTGTCCTGGGACCTGGCCGGCACGGCAGTGCGGGCCGCCGCGTTCGGCGAGCCCATCCGGACCGACGCGAAAGCCCTGCTTGAGCGGGGCGCTGCCGTGGCGCTCTCGGTGGACGCCAGCGGCGGCCCGGCGACGGGCTCAGCAGATGCCCCGGTGGTGGTCGTCGCCGTCCCGGCCGACATCGAAGGCCTGCGCGGCACCGACCCGGGCAAAGCAGCCGATTGGCGGGCCGCGCTGCGCGAAACGCTCGGCGGACTGATGTCCGCGGGGGGCCGGGTGACCGGCTTCGACCGGGCCGGCTTTTACGTGATCTCCAAGGAGGAGCAGTGAAAATCAGCGGTGTGGAACTGCGCCGGGTGCAGATGCCGCTCGTCGCCCCGTTCCGGACTTCGTTCGGCACCCAGTCCGTGCGCGAACTCCTGCTGCTGCGGGCGGTGACGCCGGCGGGCGAGGGCTGGGGCGAGTGCGTGACGATGGCCGGCCCGCTGTACTCGTCGGAGTACAACGACGGCGCCGAGCACGTGCTGCGCCACTACCTCGTCCCGGCGCTGCTGGCCGCGAAGGACGTGACCGCGGCGAAGGTGACGCCGTTGCTGGCCCAGTTCAAGGGCCACCGAATGGCGAAGGGCGCCCTGGAGATGGCGGTGCTCGACGCCGAACTCCGCGCGAGCGAGCGATCCTTCGCGGCCGAGCTGGGGTCGGTCCGGGACACCGTGCCGTGCGGTGTTTCGGTCGGGATCATGGACACGATCCCGCAGTTGCTCGACGTCGTGGACGGGTACCTGGACGACGGCTACGTGCGGATCAAGCTGAAGATCGAACCGGGCTGGGACGTCGAGCCGGTGCGCGCGGTCCGCGAACGCTTCGGCGAGGACGTGTTGCTGCAGGTGGACGCCAACACCGCCTACACCCTGGGCGATGCGCCACAGCTGGCCCGCCTCGATCCGTTCGGCCTGTTGCTGATCGAGCAGCCACTGGAAGAGGAGGACGTCCTCGGCCACGCCGAACTGGCGCGCCGGATCAAGACGCCGATCTGCCTGGACGAATCGATCGTGTCGGCGCGCGCGGCGGCGGACGCGATCAAGCTGGGCGCAGTCCAGATCGTGAACATCAAGCCGGGTCGGGTCGGCGGTTACCTCGAAGCGCGGCGGGTGCACGACGTGTGCGCGGCGCACGCGGTTCCGGTGTGGTGCGGCGGGATGATCGAGACCGGCCTCGGCCGGGCGGCGAACGTCGCGCTGGCCTCGCTGCCGGGCTTCACGCTTCCCGGGGACACCTCCGCGTCCGACCGGTTCTACCAGACCGACATCACCGAGCCGTTCGTGCTGTCCGACGGTCACCTGCCGGTGCCGACCGGTCCGGGCCTCGGCGTGGCGCCGATTCCGGAGCTGCTCGACGAGGTGACCACCGCGAAGGTGTGGATCGGTTCGTAGCCTGGCACGAATTCCGGGGATAGATTCGGCCGAATCGAACCACCCGGTTCGACCCAGGCCGGATCTACCTTCGGGGAGTGCTGACACCCGTGCCGAGCAAGCCGAACACGAGTCTGGGGCGCGTCCTCGAAGCCCTCGGGGACGTGCTCCTCGAACCGGTCGCCATCGGGCCGGACGCCCGGCGGCAACTCGGCGGCGTGGTGATCCACGATCCGCACGACGACGCCGAGTTCCCCGCCAAGGCGGTCGTCCTCGGGGTCGGCGTGCGCGAACCCGACGAGATCGCGAAGCTGCTGCGCACCGTCGGCGAACGAGGGGCCGCCGCGCTGGTCGTGCGGTCGCCGGTCTCCGCGTCGACAGAACTGGAGCGGGCGGCCGACTCCACCGGGGTCGCGCTGCTCGGGCTGGCCAGCGGTGCGTCGTGGGCGCAGCTCGCCGCGATGCTCCGCACATTGCTCGCCGAGGGCGACGTCGGCGATGTTTCCCCGCAGACGCTCGGCGGGATGCCGTCCGGCGATCTGTTCGCGCTCGCCAACGCGATCGCCGCGCTGCTGAACGCGCCGATCACCATCGAGGACCGCAACTCGCGCGTGCTCGCGTTCTCCGGCCGCCAGGACGAGGCCGATCCTTCCCGCGTCGAAACGATTCTCGGCCGTCAGGTGCCCGAACGGTTCACCCGCGAACTGGAGAAGGAAGGCGTTTTCGAACGCCTTTACCGGGATCACGGGCCGGTTTACGTCTACCCGGACGGCTACGACGAGAACATCGCCATGCCTCGGGTCGCGGTCGCGGTCCGAGCCGGCGACGAGGTCCTCGGCTCGATCTGGGCCGCAGTCGACAACGAGCTCAGCGAAGAACGTACCGCGGCGATGGTCGACACCTCGAAGATCGTTGCACTGCATATGCTTCGGCTGCGCGCGGGTGCCGATGTCGAGCGCCGGTTGCGGGCCGATCTGGTGAGCACCGCGCTCGAAGGCGGCTCCGGCGCGCCGGAAGCCATCGCGCGTCTCGGGTTGCTGGGGCAGCCCACCATCGTGCTCGCCATGGGACTCCTTGAGGTCCCCGATGACGACCTCCGGCTCGTCGCGGAACGCCAGCGAGTCGCCGACGCGTTCGCCATGCACCTCAGCGCCGTCCAGCCCCGGTCGGCGGTAGCGCTTGTCGGTGATGTCGCGTACGGCATCGTCCCGATGCCCGGGAACCACGGCGATTGCCGCGAACGCTCGGTGCGCGTCGCGTCGACCTTCCTGGAACGCACCGGCCGCCGGGGCGCCGCCGTAATCGGCGTCGGACCGCTCGCGCTCGACGGCTCGGGCCTGCGTGCCTCCCGCGACGGTGCCGACCGCGCGTTGCGCGTGTTGCTCACCAACGGCGGCACAAAGCGAGTGATCACCGCCGAGGACGCGCACATCGAAGCGTTGATGCTCGAATTGGCGGACCTTTGCGCGGCACGCGGCGATGGCGCGACCGGGCCGATCGCGCGGCTGCTGGCCTACGACACGAAACACCAATCGCAGCTCGTGCACACGCTGCGGTGCTGGCTCGACTCTTTCGGCGACATCGGCGCCGCGTCGGCCGCCGCGTACGTGCATCCGAGCACATTCCGGTACCGGTTGCGCCGGCTCGCCGAGGTCGGCGGAATCGATCTCGACGACCCGGGAGACCGGTTCGCGGCGATGGTGCAGCTGCAGTTGCTGCCGCGGGAGGGGAAAGCCGTTCCGGCTGAAGAGGCCTGACCGCCGTTCGGGTTGAAGTGGTTGACCGCCGTCCCGGCTGCTCCCCGGACGCGTTCCCGGGTCCCCGGGCGCAACGCATTCATCGGTTTCGCCGCGGCGATGGCAGTGGAGTCGCTGCGCACGGCCTGATTCGTCCGGGCGGAGGAACTTTCCCCGCGCTCTCCTCGGTCCGGACGAACAAGTGACGCAGGCCACGCACCTAGCATTCCGGAAACGCCATCCCCACCCGGCAGAAGGTGCACATGTCGAAAATTTCTGAAATCGAGACTTGGCTCCAGGAGAACTTCGCCTCCCTGCTGGCCGAGCATCAGGTTCCCGGCGCCGCGATCGCGGTGCTCGCCGACGGCGAGGTGATCGACCACGCGGCGGGCGTCCTGAACAAGGCCACCGGGGTGCAGTCCACTGTGGACTCGCTGTTCCAGATCGGGTCGATCACCAAGGTGTGGACGACCACCCTGATCATGCAGCTGGTCGACGAGGGCCGCCTCGACCTCGACCGGCCGGTGCGCGACTACCTGCCGGAGTTCGCGCTCGGCGACGACAAGGTCGCGGCCGCGATCACCGTCCGGCAGCTGACCTGCCACACCGCCGGCTTCGAGGGCGACATCTTCACCGACACCGGGCCTGGCGACGACGCGGTGGAGAAGCTCATCGCGACACTGTCCGACGCACCGCAGCTCTTCCCGCCGGGCGAGCGGTTCTCCTACAACAACGCCGGCTACTGCGTACTCGGCCGCATCATCGAGGTGCTGCGCGGCAAGTGCTGGGACGACTGCGTGCGCGACCATCTCTTCGTGCCGCTCGGCCTGACCCACGCCGCATCTGGTCCCTACGACGCGATCCGCTACCGCGTCGCGATCGGCCACATCGCCCCGAAGCCGGGCGAGGAACCGGTGCCCGCGCCGATCTGGGCGCTCACCCGCTCGAACTCCCCGGCCGGTTCGACGCTCGCGATGCGCCCGCGGGACCTGCTGACCTTCGTCCGAATGCACCTGAACGACGGCAAGGCCGACGACGGCACCCGGCTGCTGTCGCCGGAGTCGCTGGCCGCGATGCGCGAGCCGCAGGTGGAGGTGCCCGCGCTCGGCATCATGGCCGCCCACTGGGGTCTCGGTTGGATGCTCTTCGGCTGGGAGGGCGACGAGGTGATCGGCCACGACGGCGGCACCATCGGCCAGTCGGCTTTCCTGCGCGTGGTGCCGGAGCGCAACGTCGCGGTCGCGTTGCTGACCAACGGCGGGCAGCCGCTGCACGTCTACCAACAGGTCCTCGGCAAGCTGCTTGACGAACTCGCCGGCGTCAAGCTCCCGGCACTGCCGGAGCCGAACCCCGCGGCCGCCCCGGCCGACCTGTCCCGGTACGTGGGCGAATACTCGTCGATGGTCGCCGATACCGTCGTTACCGCGGAAGACGGCAAGCTGTGGATAGAGCGCACTACGAAGGGGATCTTCGCCGAGCTCGGCGGCGCGCCCCCGGCAAAGGAGGAACTGCTGCCCTACCTCGGCGACACGTTCGTCGCCAACGTCCCGCAGGTCCCGGGTGTCTACATGGCACACGCGTTCGTCGGCGACGACGGCACGGGCCGCGCTCAGTTCCTCCACACCGGACGCGCCGACCGGCGGAGGTCCCAGTGAGCGACATCCGCGAACAGATCGAAGCCGTCTTCGCCGAAGCCGGCGCGGAAGGGTTCCTGCACGCTCGCGAAGTCGGCGTGCCGGACGGACCCGACGTGTCGGCGGGCGGCGACGACCCGGTGGTGCTGGCATCGGTGTTCAAGATTCCGCTGGCCGTCGCCTACGCCCGCGAAGTCGTGGCGGGACGGCTCGACGAGACCGAGCGGACGTTGGTGACCGCGCGGTACCGGATCGGCGGCATCGGCACTGCGGGCTGCGCCGACGACGTCGAGATGAGTTGGCGCGACCTCGCGCACTTCATGCTCACGATGAGCGACAACGCCGCGACCGACCTGGTGTTCCACCGCGTGGGCCAGGAAGCTGTGGACAGGGTGCTGGCCGACCTCGGGCTGGTCCGCACCCGGCTGATCGGTTGCTGCGAGGACCTGTTCGCATCCGTCGTGGCGGACCTCGGCGGGAACTCGGACTCCGACCTCGAAGCGCTGCTGGGCGAGGCCACGCCGGAGCAGATGCTGAAGCTCTCGGTGCGCGACCCGGAACGTACGACGTCGTCGACGGCGCGCGAGATGACGGCGCTGCTCGACGCGATCTGGACCGATCGGGCAGGTGAACCCGAAGCCTGCGAACGGGTCCGCAAGATCATGGCCCAGCAGGTCTGGCCGCACCGGCTGTCGTCCGGATTCCCGTCCGGAGTGCGGATCGCGGCGAAGACCGGGACGCTGCCCGGCGTCCGCAACGAAGCGGGAGTGGTGACCTTGGGGGACGGTCGCCAGTTCGCGGTCGCGGTCTTCACCCGCGCCCACTCCCTCGAAGACCGCCTTCCCGCGGTCGACGCGTCCATCGGCGCCGCCGCCCGGCTGGCTGTCGACCACCTCCACGCGCAGAGCGCGACCCGCTAGGAGTGATCGCGTCAAGCCGTCTGCGTGACCGGCGGGGCGGAGGTGAATGTCACGCAGCATCGCCCACAGCACGTCGACCCGGCGGTGGGCGAGCGCGAGCAACGCCTGGGCGTGGATCGGACACTCGGTGTGTTTCTTGAGGCAGTAGTCCCTCGACGGGCCCGGTCGCATCATTGCGGACTGCGCGGACTTGTGGAACGGCCGGCGCAGGCGCCGGTTGTCACGCTTGGGCCGCTGGTAGTTGCCGGTTCGGCGTCCGCAGTCGCGGGGCACCGGCGCCGGGCCCGCGTGGGGGGCCTGGCGCCGGCGTCGCGGTAGCCGGACAGGGCACCGACGATGTCTGTCCACCGCCCACCGCACCTCGTCGGCCTTCTGCCCGGCGGTGTCGGTCGGCGTCAGGACCCGGGCCCCGTCGTTGATCACCTTCGTCGAGAACAGCGTCTCGCCGTCGGCGTTCACCGCCACCGCCCAGTGGTGGCCCTTGCCGGCGTCGCTGCCGACCCGTATCCGGGTGTGACGCCGGGTCAACCGTGTTGCTCCGTTCCTCTGTGACCAGCACTTCCGCGGCCCGGGGAACTCTGTGCCGACAGGTCCTTGACCGGCGATGCCCGCAGTTCTCCATCAGCAGTCGGAGCGCCCCGGAGGACCGGGCGGCCATTCTCCTGGAGCCATCAACGGCAAACACCCCCATCAGCCGCACCCGGTCCTCCCGGACCGCCCAACGTTCTCAAGGAGACCCCATGAAAACTGCTCGGCTCACCGCCGCGATGGCGTGTGTGGTGGCCTTGACCGTGAGCGCGTGCGGGGGATCAGCGCAATCCGGACAGGACCTGACCGCGCATCAGAAACTGACCGACGGCAAGACCTTCACCTATGCCATCTCCTCGGATCCGGGAACGCTCGACCCGGCGATCACCGTGCTTTCGATCGCCCGCGGCGTCGACCAGTTCCTCTATGACGGCCTGATCAACCTCGACACGAAGGGGCAGCCGCAGGCGGCGATCGCGGAGAAGTGGGAAGCCTCCACGACCACCGCGTCCTTCACCCTGCGCAAGGGCATCACCTGCGCCGACGGCAGCCCGCTGACCGCGAAGGACGTGGCCGGGAGCATCAACTTCGTCGGCGACCCGGCGAGCAAGTCGCCGATCGCGGGCGTCACGGTGAAGGCGGGCACGAAGGCGGTCGCCGACGAGGCCGCGGGCACGGTCAAGGTCATAAGCGGGGCGCCGGACGCGTTCCTGCTCCGCAATCTCGTCAACGTGCCGATCGTCTGCGTGAAGGGGCTGGCCGACCGCAAGACGCTGGCCAAGGGCGAGAACGGCACCGGCATGTTCACTGTGTCCGAGATCGTCCCGAACGACCACTACACGCTGACCCGGCGCAAGGACTACACCTGGGGTCCCGGCCAGTTCGACTCGAAGCAGCCGGGCCTGCCGGACAAGGTGGTCATCCGGGTCATCCCGAACATGACGACGACGTCGAACCTGCTGCTGTCCGGCGAGGTCAACGCCGCCTCGGTCACCGGGCAGGACCAGCAGCGGCTGCGGGCGCAGCGGCTGTTCCACAGTGACCTCACCGTTCCGTTCGGGGAACTCTTCTTCAATCAGGCGCCCGGCCGGTTCGGTGCCGACCGGGCGATGCGCCGCGCGCTGGTCCAGGCGCTCGACCTCGCCCAGGTCGGGAAGGTGCTGACCCGGGGCGGCAGCGCCCCGGTGAAGGGCATGGTCACCGGCAATCCCCCGCCGTGCGACGGCGATTCGGTCACCGGGAAGGTCCCCGGCTTCGACGTCGCCGCGGCCAGGGCCGCGCTCGACGCGGCAGGCTGGAAGCCGGGTCCGGACGGCATCCGGGTGAAGGACGGGAAGCGCCTCGCCCTCACCGCCGTCTACGGCGCGCAGTTGGGCCCGACCATGGCCCCTGGCTCCGAGCTGATGCAGCAGGGCTGGAAGAACGCCGGCATCGACGTCACGCTCAAGGGGGTCGACAGTCCGGGCCTCAGCCAGGCACTGTTCGCCACCGGAGAGTGGGACATCTCGATGGCGCCGCTCGGCCTGACCCTGCCGAGCCAGCTGATCCCGTTCGCTTCCGGCGCAGAGCCCCCGCAGGGCACGAACTTCGCGCACATCAAGAACGCCACGTACGACTCGCTGGTCGCCAAGGCGGCTTCGCAGCCCGGGACAGCGGGCTGCAGGGACTGGCTGTCCGCCGAATCGGCGCTGTTCGAGAGGCAGGACGTCGTGCAGTTCGCGAACTCGGTGATTCCGACCTTCGGGAACAAAGCCCGGTTCGAGATCGCGAACGGCTTCCTGAAGCCGTCCTCCATCCGGATGTACTCCTGATGACCGGCGCGATCGCCGTCGCGGGACCGAAGGTCAACCCCTGGCTGACCTTCGGCGCCCGCCGCCTCGGGCGGTTCGTCGTGTCGGTGTGGGCGCTGGTGACGATGGCGTTCCTGATGATCCATCTCATCCCGGGCGATCCGGTGCGCGCGGCGCTCGGCCTGACCGCGCCGATCGACCTGGTGAACGCCCGCCGCGCAGCGCTCGGGCTGGACCATCCGCTGTGGCAGCAGTACCTGGACTACGTCGGCGGGCTGTTCCACGGCGACTTCGGCACGTCAATGCTGAGCGGGCAACCGGTCGGCGACATCATCGCCACCCGGCTGCCCGCGACCTTGCAGCTGGCGTTGCCCGCCTTCGTGGTGGTCGTCGCGCTCGCGATCCCGCTCGGCCTGGCCTTCGCCGTCCTGACCCGCGGCGGCCGCCGCCGCGGCAGCGAGCTGGCCTTCACCTCGACGACCGTGCTGCTCGCCGCGATCCCGGAGTTCCTGGTCGCGGTGGCGCTGGTGGCGTCTTTCGCAGTGCAGCTCGGCTGGTTCCCCGTGGCCGGGCACGACGGCGCGGGCTCGCTGGTTCTCCCGATCGTCGCGCTGGCGCTCGGCCCGACGTCGACGCTGTCCCGGATTGTCCGAGTGGAGACGCTTTCCGTACTGGGCAACGATTTCATCCGCACCGCGCGAGCGAAGCGGCTGCCTGCCCGGCTGGTCTACCTGCGGCACGCGCTGCCGAGCGCGCTCACCGCGACGCTGACGCTCGGCGGGCTCATGCTCACCACCATGGTCGCGGGCACCGTGCTGGTGGAGAACGTCTTCGCCTGGCCGGGCCTCGGCTCGACGATCTCGCAGTCCATCCTGCAGAAGGACTACCCGCTGGTACAGGGGATCGTGCTCGTGTACGGCATCGGCGTGCTGCTGGTGAACCTCGTGGTGGACCTGCTGCTGACCGTCCTCGATCCGCGTTCGACGATCCGGGAGAACTGAGATGGCGAAACGGCGCGGAACGCAGTGGCTCGCGGCCCTGCGCACTCCCTTGGGCGGGTTCGCGGCCGCCCTGCTCCTGCTGGTGTTCACGGTCGCGGTGCTGGGCCCGATCCTGTGGCAGGACGCGGCTTCGGCGGTCGACACGAACGCGATCGGCCAGGGGCCGTCTGCGCGACATTGGGTCGGCACCGACGAACTGGGTCGCGACATTTTCTACCGGGTGCTGGTGGCGACCCGGCTTTCGGTGCTGCTGGCGCTGGTCGCCATGATGATCGGCGTAGCGACGGGACTCGTGCTGGGCATGCTGCCGACGGTGCTGCCGCGCCCGCTCGGCAGGCTGCTGGCGTCGGCGGTGAACATCGCGGTCGCGTTCCCCGGGCTGCTGCTGGTGCTGTTCTTCGCAGTGATCTTCGGCGTGGGCACGCGAGGCTCGGTCATGGCGATCGGATTCGCGCTGGCTCCGCAGTTCGCGCGGCTGACGCAGACCTTGTCCGCGTCGGTTGCCGGCCGGGACTTCGTGCTGGCGGCGCAGGTCGCGGGGGTGGGCCGGATCCGGTTGCTGTTCCGGCACGTCCTGCCGAACATCGGCGAGCCACTGGCGATCAACGCCACTATCGGCGCGGGCGGTGCCCTGCTGGCCTTTTCCGGGCTGTCCTTCCTCGGCATCGGCGTGCAGGCCCCCGACTACGACTGGGGACGGCTGCTCAACGAGGGCCTCAACGGCATTTACGTCAACCCGGCGGCGGCGCTCGCACCCGGCGTCGCGGTGGTCGTCGCGGGGCTCGCGTTCAACCTGTTCGGTGAGACGGTCGCCGGGGTGATCGGCGTCCGGACCCGGCTGCCGCGGCCGGCCCCTCGGCCGGTCCGAAAGTCCGCAGTGGAGCCGGCAGTGGCGAAGGACGACACCGTGCTGGTGGTCGAGAACCTGGAAGTCGCCTTCCCGCAGCCGTCCGGCTGGACGGTGCCGGTGCGCGGCGTGAGCTTCACCGTGCGGGCGGGTGAGGCGATCGGTGTCGTCGGCGAATCGGGTTCGGGCAAGAGCTTGACCGGACTCGCGGTTTCGAGGCTGATCGAAGCGCCTGGCTCAGTGACCGCCGACCGGCTGGAATTCGCCGGTACGCCGGTGCTCACCACGCCGGAACGCGAACTGCGGCCGCTGCTCGGCACGTCGCTGGCGATGGTGTTCCAGGACCCGATGACGTCGTTCAACCCGGCCCGCCGGATCGGCAAGCAGCTCGCGGAGGTTTCCGAACAGCACCAAGGGCTTTCGCGGACCCAGGCGCTCGCGCGGGCGGTCAACCGGCTGCGCGCCGTGCGCATCCCGGCGGCGCAGCGGCGCGCGCAGCAGTACCCGCACGAGTTCTCCGGCGGCATGCGCCAGCGCGCGATGATCGGCATGGGCCTGATGGGCGACCCTAGGCTGATCATCGCGGACGAGCCGACGACGGCACTGGACGTGACCGTGCAGCGGCAGCTGCTCCGGTTGCTGGCGCATACGCGCGCCGAACGGGACACCGCGATCATCCTGATCAGCCACGACATCGCGGTCGTTTCCCAGACGTGCGAGCGGATCCTTGTGATGTACGCCGGGCGGATAGTGGAGGACCTGCCTGCCGCCGGTCCGCAGATCCGGCCGCAGCACCCGTACACGCGGGCGCTGCTGGCCACGACGCTCGACCTGGACGCCGACCCGGACGCGCCGCTCGCGGTGATCCCGGGCCGTCCTCCGGAACCGCACCGGATGCCGGCCGGCTGCGCGTTCGCGAACCGCTGCCCGGTGGCGACGGACCAGTGCCGCACGGAGGACCCGGAACTGACCGTGTTCGCGCCGGAGCATCGGGTGGCGTGCTGGCATCCGGATGGGGCGATACCGGAAGCAGTGAGTGCCGTCGTCGTGGCGGGAGGCGCGGAATGAGCGAGCTGATTTTCGACTCCGTCAGCGTGCGGTACGGCGGACGGCGCGGACTGACCGCGGTGGACGGGGTTTCCCTCACCGTTCCCACGGGCAAGGTCGTCGGCCTGGTCGGCGAGTCCGGTTCGGGCAAATCGACGCTCGCTCGGGCAGCGGTCGGGTTGTCGCCGGTGAGCGCGGGCCGGGTGCTGCTCGGTGGAGTGGATGTGCGGAAGCTGCCGCGCCGCCGCCCGCTGCAGATGGTGTTCCAGGATCCGTATTCGTCGCTCAACCCGAGAATGACCATCGGCGAGTCGATCACCGAAGCGATGCCGCGGGACAGCAAGGCGGCTCGGCGGGCGGAAGTGGCGCGGCTGCTGGAACTGGTGAATCTTGATCCGGACCGCGCCGGGCAGCTGCCCGGGGAGATGTCCGGCGGGCAGCGGCAGCGCGTGGCGCTCGCCCGCGCGCTCGCCGGGCGGCCGCAGGCGCTGATCGCCGACGAGATCACCTCCGCGCTGGACGTTTCGGTGCAGGGCGCGGTGCTCAATCTGGTGCGGTCGGTGCAGCGGCAGCTCGACCTGTCGATGCTGTTCATCTCGCACAACCTCGCCGTCGTGCGCCATCTCAGCGACATCGTCGCGGTGATGTACCTCGGCCGGATCGTCGAGGCCGGCCCGGCGGAGCAGGTGCTCACCGATCCGCAGCATCCCTACACCCGAGACCTGCTCGACGCCGCCCCGTCGGCGCACAAGTCGCTGTTCGACCTTGAGCCGAGCGCGACCGTGGACGCCGATCCGCCGGACCCGCACTACCCGCCCGCCGGATGCCGGTACCACCCGCGCTGCCCGGTCGGCCCGCTCGTGCGCACCGACCGCGACATCTGTCTTCGCGCCGATCCGGCCAAGGACGCCGCATCCCGACGACACGCCGCGGCCTGCCACTTCAGCGAATCCGAGGGCCACGAGCCCGTGATCTCCAGAGGAGCCAGCGTATGACCCGCCGTCTCGGCATCGAAGACCTGTACAGCCTCGCCGTGCCCAGCCAGCCCGCGCTTTCGCCGGACGGCAGCCGGATCGCCTACGTGCTCAGGACCGCGGACCGGGAGGAGGACCGCAACCTCGACGCGCTCTGGATGGTGGCCACGAAGTCGGGCGAGGCCCGGCAGCTCACCCGTGGAAACGCTGACGCAGCACCGAAGTGGGCTCCGGACGGCGCCCGGCTCGCGTTCCTGCGCGCCCAGGACGGTCCGCCGCAGGTGTGGTTCCTCCCGGCGGCCGGCGGTGAAGCCGAGCAGGTCACCACGCTCCCGCTCGGCGCGGGCGCACCGGTGTGGAGCCCGGACGGCAGCAAGATCGCCTTCTGCGCGGCGACCGATCTCGCCGCGACCGTCGAGGCCCCCGCGGCGAACGCGCCGATCGTGGCCGAGCGGTTGAACTACAAGTCCGACGGTCCCGGCCTGCTGAAGACTCTTCGCAGCCACCTGCACGTCCTCGACGTCGCCACTGGCGAAGTCCGGCAGCTCACCTTCGGCGACTGGCACGCGGGCGAACCCGCGTGGTCGCCCGACGGCACGCACGTGGCGTTCACCGCGGCACAGGACGACGATGCCGACCTCACCTTCCGGTCCGCCTCTTACATCCTCGACGTCACCGAGCGAAGCTCCGAACCAAGGCTGGTCGGTTCCGCCGAGGGCATGGCGGGCACCGTCGGCTGGACGGCCGACGGCACGGCGCTGCTGGTGGTCGGCCGCACCGACACGGCCACCGGACACCTCGGCCTGATGCGCGTCCCGCTGGACTGCGGCGATCCGGTCAACCTGGCCGCTTCACTCGACCGCAACGTGGTGCCCGGCGGCCCCGGTTATCCGGGCGTGCTGCCGCAGCTCACCGCGGCGGGCGATGTCGTGTTGTTCGCGATCCGCGACCGCGGGTGCAGCCATCTGTACGAAGCGGACTTGGCCGGTGGGGAGCCGCGCCCGGTGCTGACCGGCACCGACAACGTGGTGTCCGGAATGAGCCTGGTCGGCGACCAGGCGGCCATCGTGCTGGCCACGGCCGATTCGTTTGGCGAGATCGCGGTGCTCGACCGCGCCACGGGTTCGCTCGACGTGCGCACACAGCACGGTGCGGCAGTGTCCGAAGCGGAACTGTTCTCCGGTGAGGCGCGGGAGTTCACCATCAGCGACGGCACGGTCGTGCAAGGCTGGCTCATCCGCGACCCCGAGCGCACTGGCGCGCAACCGCTGCTGATCGACATCCACGGCGGTCCGCACAACGCCTGGAACGGTGCCGCGGACTCCATTCACCTCTACCACCAGGCGCTTGCCGAGCGCGGCTGGGCGGTGCTGCTGCTCAACCCGCGTGCCAGCGACGGCTACGGCGAAGCGTTCTACACCGCCACGGTCGGCGCGTGGGGCCACGCGGACGCCGCGGATTTCCTGGAGCCGATCGACCAGCTCGTCGCCGAGGGCCTCGCCGACCCGGACCGGCTCGCCGTCACCGGGTACAGCTACGGCGGCTTCATGACCTGCTACCTGACGAGCCGGGACGACCGCTTCGCCGCCGCCGTCGCCGGTGGTGTGGTCAGCGATCTGACCAGCTTGGCCGGGACCTCCGACGGCGGACATGTCCTGGCGGTCAACGAGCTCTCCGGCGTCTCGACGAGCAACTACGAGAAGTCGTCCCCGCACTCTCAGGTCGATCAGGTCCGCACGCCGACGCTGATTCTGCAGGGCGCCGAGGACATCCGGTGCCCGATCGGGCAGGCGGAGCAGTGGTTCACCGCGCTGCGCGAACGCGATGTGCCGTCGCGGCTGGTGCTGTACCCCGGCGGCGCGCATCTGTTCCTTTTGAACGGTCCGCCATCGCACCGCGTCGACTACAACCGGCGCGTCGTCGAGTGGGTCGAGCAGTACGCGGGTGCGGTCGGCGGGGTTTCGCGGGTGCCGATCGATGCCGCGCACTGGAGCCGTCGGCTGGCGGAGCTGGCGCGCAAGCATCGCGTTCCCGGTGCGTCGCTGGGGATTCTGCGCGTCGAGACCGGCGAGGAGGTGCTCGCGACCCACGGCGTGCTGAGCACGACCACCGGAGTCGAAGTCACCGAGGACTCACTGTTCCAGATCGGCTCGATTTCCAAGGTATGGACGTCCACGGTGGTGATGCAGCTGGTCGACGAGGATCTGCTCGACCTCGACGCGCCGATCACCGACGTGCTGCCCGAACTGCGGCTGGCCAGTCCCGAGGTGGCCAAGCGGGTCACCATGCGGCACCTGCTGACCCACACCAGCGGCATCGACGGCGACATCTTCACCGACACCGGCCGAGGCGACGACTGTGTCGAGAAGTATGTGGACCTGCTGGAGGGCGCCGCGCAGAATCACCCGCTCGGCGTCACGTTCTCGTACTGCAACTCGGGTTTCGTCCTCATGGGACGGGTGATCGAGAAACTCACCGGGAAGACCTGGGACGCCGCCATGCGGGACAATCTGTTCGCTCCGCTCGGGCTCACGCACACAGTCACGCTGCCGGAAGAGGCGTTGCTGTTCCGCGCCGCGGTCGGCCACATCGCCCTGGACGACGCCGATCCGGAGCCGGCGTCGACCTGGCAGTTGCCGCGCTCTGCCGGTCCGGCCGGCCTGATCACTGCCCGGAGCGCGGACGTGCTCGCGTTCGCCCGACTGCACCTCACCGGCGGTCTGACCGCGGACGGCTCGCGGATCCTGTCGCAAGAATCGGCCGCGGCGATGGCGGAGAAGCAGGCTGAGGTGCCGAACCCGCACGCCCTCGGCGATTCGTGGGGCCTCGGTTGGATCCGCGACGACTGGAACCGCCGCCGCGTGATCGGCCACGACGGCAACACGATCGGCCAGTCCGCGTTCCTGCGGCTGCTGCCGGACCAGGGCCTCGCGGTCACGCTGCTGACGAATGGCGGGCACGCGCGCGACCTGTATGTGGAGCTGTACCAGGAAATCTTCGCCGAACTCGCCGACGTGGCCATGCCGCGCCCGCTCGAACCGCCGGCGACCCCGGTCACGGTGGACGCGAGCCGGCACCTCGGCGTTTACGAACGGGCCGGCGTCCATGCCGAGGTGTCGGAGGGCCCGAACGGGTTGCGCCTGGTGCACACCACCACCGGCGCACTGGCGGAACTCATGCCGAAGAAAACACAGGAGTTCGACCTGGTGCCGATCTCGGACACGCTGTTCCTGTACCGCGAACCGGGCGGGAAGTTCTGGACGCCGGTGATGTTCTACACACTGCCGACGGGAGAGCCGTACGTGCACTACGGGGTGCGAGCCACTCCGAAGGTGTCCTGAACCTGAATAGAGGGGCGGCTGCGGATGCGGTCGCCCCTCTATTCGAGTTCAGGACGCCTTGTCAATCAACGCGAAAACGTTTTCGCTGCACGGTCCGTGACTCAGCGTCAGGCCTGAGTTCCGCAGAAGTCTCTGCGGTCTAGGTCACGAATCTGTGGGTTGACCTGCGAAAACGTATGCGAGAGCGCCGCCGGGGCGTGTGCCTAGGCGGTCGTGTTGTGCCTGGTCATGCGGGTGGGGCGGCTTCGAGGACCCGGGGTGACGGGGAGACCCCGAGCGCAGTCAGGATCCTCTGTTGAGGCTTGGTGATCTCGGTGCACTGGCGGAATGTGCCGGCTGGTCCGGTGCACGTGCAGGCGCTCAAGCTGGAGGCGAAGGTTGGACCAGGTGTCGTTGCAGGTGGTCTCGATGATGCGGTCAGCAGCAGGGCCAGCCAGCACAGCAGTAAGAATTCATCTCATTTGGTTGGGTAGGCTTCGGTTGTGGTCTGGATTGTTGAGCGGCTGGTGCCGGACGAGTTGTGGGAGTTGTTCCAGCGCGTGGTGCCGGAGGCGCCGTCGCGGCCTCAGGGTGGTGGTCGGCGTCGGCATGGTGATCGTGAGGTGCTGGCTGCGATTGTGTTCGTTGCGACGTCGGGCTGCACGTGGCAGCGGCTGCCCGCGGCGTCGTTCGGGCCGTCTGGTGCGACGGCCCACCGCAGGTTCGCCGAGTGGACGAAGGCCCGGGTGTGGGCCAGGCTGCACCGCCTGGTCCTCGATGAACTGGGCTCCCGCGGCGACCTGGACTGGTCGAGATGTGCGATCGACTCGGTGAACATGCGGGCCCTGAAAAGGGGGACCTGACGGGTCCGAATCCTGTCGACCGGGGCAAGCACGGGTCAAAGATCCATCTGATCACCGAGCGGGCCGGTCTGCCTCTATCGGTCGGAATCTCCGGTGCCAACGTCCACGACAGCCAGGCCCTGGTCCCGCTCGTGAAGGGCATACCACCCATCAGATCCCGGCGGGGCCCACGTCGGCGCAGGCCCGGCAAGCTCCACGCCGACAAGGGCTACGACTACCGCCACCTGCGGCAATGGCCGGCACAGCGAGGCATCCGGCCCCGCATCGCCCGCAAGGGAGTCGAGTCCTCGCAGTGGCTCGGGCGACACCGCTGGACCATGGAACGGACCATGGCCTGGCTCGCCGGCTGCCGCCGACTCCACCGCCGCTACGAACACAAGGCCGATCACTTCCTCGCCTGCACCAGCATCGCCTGCACCCTCATCTGCTACCGCAGACTCGCCAAATGAGATGACTTCTTAAGCAACCAGAGACCGTCTTTCAAAGACCGATCTTGATGTCCCCACGGGTGAGCCAGGCTTCGAAGAGAGCGTCAGCAAGCCAGTGCCTGTTGACGAAGGCCAGATGGTGGGCTGACACTCCGGTCCCGCCGTGTGAACGACGTGTGGGATCTGCACCTTGAGACAGCAGGAAGCACGTGGCATCCACATGGAGGGGCTCCCCGGTCTGGACGTGTCCGTCGATCTCTCCTTCGACGGCCCGGTGCATGTACTCCTCGTGGATGTCAGCTCCTGCCGCCAAGAGGTCGCGCAGTTCCTCCAGCCGGTCCTGTTCGACAGCCAGGTGCGTCGGTGGCATCTCCACTACTGCACCTCCCCGTCAGCGGAGATCATCTCAGGTCATGGCCTTGGAACGAGATGAGAGTAACCCGGCCACTTCCGCGGACCTGCCGCGCTCTCAGGCCGAGGAACCTGGGGAATTACGTGAACTTACCCCTGGGGAATTACGCGATCGTCCACACCGGGCAATCAGAATGCGGCGGCATCATCCTGTCACCCTTTCGTGGCTCGCAGGACGGTGCCGTGCAGGGCACGGCGGTCGCCGGACATCGCGTAGCGGCGGGCGGCGAGGTCGTCGACGACAGCGCGGCGACGGTCGGGTCCGCCAGCGGATCGGCGGGGGCGGGGCGGATGTCGCGGATGGCCTGACGGACCACCGCGCGCACGGTGGGCTCGTCGAGGGCCTTCAAGCCGCTTCGGGCGAGCGCGGTGAGGCGGCGGGTGATCAGCTCCGCGACGTCGCCGGAACGGGCGGAGACGGCGATCAGAGCGCGCTGGGAGAGGCCGTAGTCGAGCGCGGTCGCGGCGGCCGGGCCGGTGTCTCGCGTGCGAGACAGCTCTGTGCAGGAAGCCGGGCCGGTCGCCGGGCCGGTCGCCGGGCCGGTCGCCGGGCCGGTCGCCGGGCCGGTCGCTCGCGGCCCGATACTCTCGGGCGTCATGGCCTCCGCCGGAAAGTCTCTGCCCTTCCCGGAAGTCTCTGCCCTGGGGCCCGTCTTCAAAGGTCGGGTCCAGTGGGGTGTCGGGCCCCGGTGCGGGTTGGGGTGTGGGTTGGGGTGTGGAAACAGGGCTGGTCAGGGGTGTTTCGCCTGGTCGGCATGGGTGGGGGCGGTGGCTTCGTGTGGTGCGGTGGCGGGGTTCGGTGAGGTGGTCCGGGCGGTCGGCCGGGGCCGGACCGGGTGAGTTTCGGTGCGCTGGCCGGCGTACCGGTTCTCGTCGCGTCATGCACGGGGCGTACGCCCATGAAGGGTGATGACGTCCGTGGCGTCCCAGACTTCGGTATTGCGGTGGGTGACCGCGATGATCGTGCTGGGCAGCTGCCGCAGCGTATGCACGATGCGTTGTTCTGTCGCCGTGTCGAGTGCCGCTGTTGCTTCATCGAGGATGAGGATCGGTGCGTTCTTCAGGAGTGCGCGGGCGAGGGCGACGCGTTGGCGTTCCCCGCCGGAGAGTGCGTTTCCGCGGTGTCCGACATGCTGGTGGATGCCGTGCGGAGACCGGGTGACGACGGTGTCCAACTGTGCCTTCCGGGCGGCTTCGACGAGATCGTCGTCGGTGGCCGCGGGGTTGCCGAGCCGGATGTTCTCCGCGAGAGTGCCGTCGAACACGATCGGCTCTTGAGGCACGTAGGCGATGTGTGCGGCGAGGTCTTCGTGGCGCAGCTCCGTCAGGGCGACTCCGCCCAGTGTCACGCGCCCCATTTCGGGGTCGTCGAAGCGCATGAGCACGTTGAGCAGGGTGCTCTTGCCGCTTCCTGTCGGACCGGTGATGAGCACTCGTGCCCCTTCGGGGACGACGGCGGAGATGTCGCGGAGCACGGGCGGGTGCGAGATGTTCACGAGTTCCAGTTCGTGGCCGTTCCGCGGGGCGCTCCGCGATGGTTCCGCCAGAGCGGGCGGGGTGGCCACGCTGCGGTACTGCTGGAGCGTGGTGCGCAGGTCGTTCACTGTGAGGCCGGCGAGAGCGAGTGCGTCCAGCGGTGCCGCGGCCCGTCCGGTCAGGATGACGAGTGCGAGCGCCGATGCGGGATCGTCGATTCCCGTGGCCGCGAGGAGTACGACGAGGCCGGCGAGCGGAAGGACGCCGGCGAGGCCGGAGACGAAGGTCGCCGGTGCGGAGGCGTTGTTCGTGCGCGCGAGTGCGGCTTCCTGGGCCTGCCAGGTTGCCGTGAGGCGTGCGACGGCTTGTTCGGGGCCTGCGGTCGTCCGCAGCAGTTCGAGATGATCGATGAACTCCAGCGACGCCGCGGCGGCAGCGTGCTCGGCGTCGCCCCGGCCGGCGTCCGCGCGGGCCAGGGCCCGTTGGGCGATGCTCTGCGCGACGAAGGCGAGTGCCAGGAGCGCACCCACGAGCAGCGTCGCGGACGGCCCGCCGACGATTCCGATGCCGACGAGCAGCAGCAGGGGAATCAGTGGCGAAAGGATGAACGTCTGGAGCTGATGAGCGGGCACGCTCATCAGCGTCGGGATCGCGCGTCCGGCGACGGTCCCGATCAGTGCACGGTTGGTCTCCGTGAACCAGGAGAGTTTGGCCCGCGCGAACGCGGTACCGAGCGCGTCGTAGAGGTCGCCCGCGAGCCGAGCCCCGGTGAGATATCCGCTGCGTGAGACCAGCACCGTGATCGCGACGGCTGCCCCCGCTGCGCCGAGCACCGGTCCGGGCGGTTGTCTGTTCGCGATCGCCCATGCGAGTGCCGTGTACGCGGCCGCTTCTGCGACAGCGACGAGCACCCATCCCAGTGAGATCAGGAGCAGTCGGCGCTTCGCCGTGGCAGGAAGTGCCTGGGGGGCGGGCGTGGTCATCGTATGGCTCCGGTCGTCGTGAGGTGCCCGTCGGCGAGCGTGAGCTGTTCGTCCGCGGTCGCGGCGAGCTGAAGGTCGTGCGTGACGATGATCAGCGTCTTTCCCCCGTCGGCGAGAAGGCGCAGTTCTGCCATGAACCGGGCGGCCGTTCGCTCGTCGAGTGCGCTGGTCGGTTCGTCCAGGAGGATGACGGGCGCGTCGGTGAGGAAGGCCCGCGCCAGTCCGACGCGTTGTCTTTCGCCGCCGGAGAGGTTCGTCGTCTCCGCCTCGGGCGGGATGCCGAGCTGGGCCCGCCGGAGCCCCTCGGCCAGGTCCCGGTCGGCAGTGTTCGGGGCGGAGAGGCGGAGGGTGTCGCGGACCGTCCCGGGCAGCACGTCGCCGCCTTGCGGGACGAGGAGAACCGGTCCGGATGACGAGTGGGCATGTGACCGCGCGGCCGGAGCGGCCGGGAAGACGATGCTCCCTGCCGTGGCTGGCTCAAGTCCGGCGATGACGCGAAGGAGCGTCGTCTTGCCGCTTCCGCTGGGTCCGGTGACGGTGGTGATCGTCGACGGCTCAAACGCATGGGTCACGTCGTGGACGAGGACGCGTTCCGCGTTTTTGACCGTGAGGCCGGCCAGGGTCGTTCCCGTGGTGTTCTCCCCTTCGTCGGCTCGGCGCGAGGAGGGCGTGACGGCGGGTTCCCGGAGTACCTCGGCGATGCGGTCCGCGGCGGCGCGGCCCGCGCGGACATAGTCGAGCCCGTGGCCGAGGCGCAGCGCCGGGGTGACGACGGCCAGACCGAACAGCAGCATCGTGGCGAGCGTTCCAGTGTCCTGGGCGTGGCCGACGGCGTAGGCGATCGCATAGGTCGCGGCGGCTTGGAGCAACGCTCCTGCGACGGCGGCGAGTGTTGCGACCCGTCCCACCCAGCGGACCATTCCCGTGGTGAAGCGGTGGGTTGCCGCCGCGTAGCCGGCCGCGGCCCCGCCCTGGGCTCCGTAGGTGCGGCAGACGTGGATTCCGCGGGCGTAGTCGTCGACCGCAGTGACGATGTCGTTCATCACCCGGGCGCTCTCGGCTCCGTGGCGTGCGGAGGTTCGTGGGACGACAAGCAGGTAGTAGCAGGCGGCGAGCAGCCCTGGGACGAGGGCGAGCAGCGCGGCGGGGCCCGCGACGGCGAGGAGGACGATCACACTCGCCACGGGCACGATCGCGAGTGTCGTGCTCTCGGCCGGCAGGTGAGCGACCGCGTGGTGCAGTGCCGCGATGTCGTCGGAGACGAGGCGGCGCAGTGCGTCGCCGCCGCGTCTGGCCAGAGCACTCATCGGCATCCGGGCCAGGTGTTCCGCCACTTCGCGTCGCAGGCGCTCCGCGAAGCGCGCTTCGCCGCGGTGAGCCGTCCACGAGGACATGGCCGAGAGCAGGCCGCTGGTGATCCATGCCGCACAGGCCCACATCGCATACGTGGGTGTCGGGTCGGTGAGGAGCCGTGTCGTGGACCAGAGCGCGCCGAGGCCGCAGAGCCCGGCCGTCGCTGCGGTGAACGAGGCGACGCCGAGCAACGGGAGGCTGGGGAGCAGCGCACGCGCGAGGGGCGAGCGGCCGGCCGGCGGCGAGTGGGGTGCGTGTTCAGGCGTCATCGATGTTCTCCTGGCGGGTGGTGCGGTCGCGGCCGATCGGAACGACCTGGGGTGTGCCGGCGACGGGATCGGCGACGACGAGGCATCGGAGCCCGAAGACGTCCTCGACCAGGTCCGTGGTGACGATCCGGGAGGGCGGTCCCTCGGCGACGACGGCGCCGTCCTTCATCGCGATCATGTGTGTCGCGTACCGCGCCGCCTGGTTGAGGTCGTGGAGTACCGCGACGAGGGTTCGGCCGGCCAGGTGCAGGTCGGTGAACAGTTCGAGCAGTTCGATCTGATGGGTCAGGTCGAGGAAGGTCGTCGGTTCGTCGAGGAGGAGGATGTCCGTCTGCTGGGCGAGCGCCATCGCCACCCAGACCCGCTGGCGTTGTCCGCCCGAGAGCTCGTCGACCGGACGCGCGGACAGTTCCGTGACGCCGGTCGCGGCCATCGCTTCCGCGACGATTTGTTCGTCGGTGCCGGTCCATTGGCGGATGAGCTTCTGGTACGGGTGGCGTCCGCGGGCGACGAGGTCGGCGACGCGGATGCCGTCGGGGGCGAGCGAGGACTGTGGGAGGAGCCCGAGGTGTCGCGCGACCTCCTTGGCCTTGTAGGTGTGGATGTCCTGGCCGTCGAGAACGATCTGCCCGTTCGCGGGCCGCAGGAGCCGGGAGAGTCCGCGCAGCAGTGTGGACTTCCCGCACGCGTTCGGGCCGACGACGACAGTGAACGAGCCGTCGGGAATCGCCACGGACAGCTGCGTGTTGACGGGGCGTTTGTCGTATCCGATCGTCGCGTTCTCGGCGCGGAGCCGGGAACGGGTCGATGTGTTCGCGTACATCTCGGTGTCGGAACGGGTCATGTGTTTCGTCTCGTTTCGCGGATCAGCAGCCAGATCAGGTGAAGCCCGCCCAGGCAGACGGTGATCAGGCCGACGGGCACGGGCCGGTACGCCTGCGCGATCGCCAGCGACGACGCGTGTGCGAGGGTGAGGAGGGCGGCCCCCGTGAAGGCGGCGGAGGCGATCGTCACCCCCGGGGTGCGGGTCAGGCGCCGTGCGAGCTGCGGTGCACAGAGGGCGACGAATCCGATCGGTCCGGCCGCGGCGGTCACCAATGCGGTCGTGGCGACGCCCGTGATCAAGAGCACCGGGCGGGCGCGGGGGACGCTGACTCCTTGTGCGAGGGCTGCGTCGTCGCCCAGCTCCAACTGCCGCAGCGCCGGGGCGAGGGCGGTGACGCATCCGAGGATGAGCGTCCCGCCGATCAGGGAGGGGACGAGCGCGGCCCATCCCACGCGGCTCAGTGAGCCCGCTCCCCAGAAGCCGACGCTCATGGCGTCGTTGATGTCGGCGCGGGTGATGAGGTACGAGTTGATCGATCCGAGCATGGCCGAGAGGGCGATGCCGACGATGATCAGTCGGAACCCCTGCACACCTTGCCGGTAGGCGAGCAGGTAGACCACGCCCGCGGTGAGAAGACCGCCGGCGATCGCTGCCGCGGCCACCGGCCAGTGGTGGTGTGAGCCGAGAAGCAGGATCGTGATGACGACACCCGTATAGGAGCCGGCGTCGAAGCCGATCACGTCCGGTGACCCGAGGGGGTTGCGGGTCAGGGACTGGAAGATCGCCCCGCCGATGCCCAGCAGCGCGCCGAACAGGACGGCGCCGATCGCCATTGGCAGACGCCATTCGGTCACGATCAGCCGGTGGAAATCGTCGCCCTGTCCGGTGAGCGCCCGCACGACCTGGAGGGGGGTGAGCGGATAGTCGCCGAAGCCGAGGGACAGCACCGCGATGCCGATGGCGACTGCCGCCAGGACCGCGTTGACCGCAAGGGTTCGGATGCCGAAGCGTGCCGCGACGAGGCCGCCGATGCGGAGGTTGACATGCCGGTAGCCGAAATCGACTGTTCCGGGCTGAAGTGTGGAGCGGTTCACAGTCCGGTCGCCTTCCTGCGGCGCACGAGCGCGATGAGTACGGGGGCGCCGATCAGGGCCGTCAGCACGCCCGCTTCGATCTCCCCGGGGCGGGCGACGAGGCGCCCGATCACATCGGCGGCGAGGACGAGGGTCGGCGAGGCCAGGGCGGTGCAGGCGATGATCCACCGCTGATCCGGTCCGGTGAACCAGCGCACGACGTGCGGAACCATCAGCCCGATGAACGCGATTCCTCCGGTGATCGCCGTGGCCCCACCCGCGAGCAGCGTGACCGCGGCGATCCCGGCGACGCGCGTGCGGGTGACGCTCGCGCCCAGCGATGCGGCCTGATCGTCGCCCAGGGCGACGGCGTTCAACGCTCCGCCCAGGCAGAACGCGATCACCAGCCCGACGGCGATGAACGGGAGCACGGAGAGCACGTCGGAAATCGAGGTGCGGGCGATCGATCCGAGGCCCCACTTCTTGAAGGCCCGGAAGGTCTCTTCGTCCATGAGCATCAGGAATGTCGAGAACGCTGTGAGCACCGCGGTCAGGGCCACACCGGCGAGCACGAGCGTGACCGGTGAGGCGGAGCCCCGCCCGGAGGAGCCGATGGCGTACACGACCGCTGTTGCGGCGACCGCGCCGAGGAAGGAGAACCACACGTACCCGGTGATGCCCGACACCCCGAACAGGCCCACGCCGATCGTGATCGCGAACCCCGCACCCGCGTTCACGCCCAGGATTCCCGGGTCGGCGAGCGGGTTCCGGGTGATCGCCTGGATCAGTGCTCCCGCAACTCCGAAAGCGAGGCCCGAGACGATGCCGACGAGGGTGCGGGGCACCCGCAGCGTCCATACGATCGAGGCCGCCTCGGACCCGTCGGGATGGAACACGTTCTGCCATACGTCCCGGAGCGGGACCGGATTCGCTCCGAAGCTCACGCTCAGTGCCGTCACGCAGACAAGCACGAACGTCAGCGTCACCAGTCCGAGCATCCTCCGAGCTTGCGGGAGTTGCTCCGTGCGTCTCTCCTCCAGCAGACGAGGTTGCGACGCGTCCGTGGTCATGGCTCTCCTCGGTCAGGCGTGTGCGGGGCGCGGCAATCCGCACGCCCCGTACATGTGGGGGTGTCAGAGGGCGTCGGCGATGAGCGGAACGAGGTGTTCGGCCGCCCACTTGTTCCCGATCGGTCCGCCGCTGGTGATCGCCCACAGCAGATCTCCGCCGTCATCGGTCTTCGGGGGCAGCTGCACGAAGTGTCCGGAGGACACGGCGCCGAGGTTCTTGAACAGGCTGCGGCCGGTCAGCTTTCGCATCTCCGCCTCGCTCGCGGCCGCGCTCCGACCGAGCAGCAGCACGTCGGCGTCGGTCTTCGAGAGCAGTTCGTCGCTCACCGTGGCGTCCCGCGCGAACTCCTGCGCGTTCGGGTTCTTCGCGAAGCCCAGCTCGCCCAGGAACGTCTCCGGTGCGGAATCGGGCCGCGACAGGTACTGGAGCCCGTTGGCCGCACCGTAGTAGATCGCCCATGTCGCCGTGATTCCTTCGAATTCCGGGTGCCTCTTGCGCACCGTCGCGAAGTACGTCTTGTTGCCGTCGATGACGCTCTTCGCGGTGTCGGCGAGGTCGAGTGCCTCTCCGAGCACACGAATCGAGTCCTGCCACGGGAGGAGCAGCTGCGACGAGGTGTCCGGGCTGGTCACGACCGGGGCGATGGTCGCCAGCCGGTCGTAGTGGTCGGCGAGTTTCACTCCGCCGAGGCCGTTCGTCCACCCGACGGCGACAATGAGGTCCGGGCGGCTTGCGGCGACCGCTTCCACCGGCACCTCTTCGCCCATCGCGAACTCGAATGTCTCGATGTCGTCCGCGCCGTGCTCGCCGAGGTACCCGCCCTCGTTGACGAGACTGGAGCTGAGCACGGGCTTCACGCCGAGCGACAGAAGCAGTTCCGTGTCGATCGCGTTCGGTACGACCGCCGCGATCCGTTCAGGACGCTTCTTCAGAACGGTCTTACCGAAGGGCGATTCCAGGGTCAGCGGGTAGGAGGTGTGCCCCTCGGCGGCCGGCATCAGGCTCGCCCCGTCGCCGGTCGTCGACGTCTCCCGGGGCGATGCCGTGGACGAGCATCCTGTCAGTGCGAGAGCAGCGGCCAGTGCTGTGCCGATCAAGCCTGTGATGCCGCGGCGTCGTGTGAGGTTCATGAGTGCCGTTCTTGTGTTTCTCGGGGTGGGTGAACAGGACTGCCCGGACAGCCGGCGAGGGCATGCCGGGGTGTGCGGTGGCAGGAAAGGCGGCCGCCGGTGTCAGGACGTCAGAGTTGGTCAGAGCCGGTGGGAGCGGACGCCGTCCGCGGGCTCGCGTTTCCAGTAGCCCGTGAAGTCGATCGCGGACTTGGGCATGCGGCGTTCGCGGACGAGATGCCGGCGGATCTCCTGGACCGCCGACTGCTCGCCGGCCAGCCACGCGAACCATTCCCCTTCCTCCCAGGCCATTTCGCGAATGGCCTCCAGCAGCCCATCGGGATGCGACGGAGCGAACGGGTCCCGGGGGAGCCAGGTGACGTCGATCCCTGCGGGACCGTGCAGTTCCTGGGCGTGCGAGGCGTGCTCGACGTCGATGAGCACGCGCCCGCGGGTGTCGTCGGGAAGTTCTTCCATCAGACGCGCGATCGCGGGAATCGCCGTGTCGTCGCCCGCGATCAGCAGCCGGTCCGCGCCGATCGGGATTCCTCGTGTCCTGGCAGGACCGGCGATATGCATCCGGTCCCCCGGAGCCACTGCACGAGCCCAGTTCGATGCGACCCCGTCACCGTGGAGAACGATGTCGACATCCAGTTCACGTCGGCGCGGGTCATGGCGGCGCACCGTGTAGGCCCGGGCGATCGGCCGGCGCCCCTCCGCGAACGTCACCCGTCCATCCTCGACGAGAGGGAGGACGGGCTCGTTCTCACCCGGGTACGGGAACAACAGCCGGATGTCGTCGTCGAAACCCGGCGACGTGAACGTCGGCCACTCGGTCCGGTCCGCAGAGGTGAACGCCCCCAGCTGGTCGCCGGTCAAGGTCACGCGCCGCATTCCTGCCGTGGCGTCGACGATCCGGGCGACGACCAGTTCTCGCAGGGCCACAGGGAGCACGGTCAGCGGGCGCGCGGGTACAGACACGGAAGAACTCCTCGAAGCGGGACGTGGCCTGGAGAGCGGGCGTCAGATCGCCACAGCGACCACGCAGGTAAGGCTAGCCTTACTATTTGGCCGATTGTTATCCTGACGTGCATGATTCATGGACTGACGGAACATGGTTGACGTGGTCGCGCACCATCAGTTCCTGATCGATCCGGCCTCGGGGATTCCGGCCGCACGGGCGACCTCGCCCGGAAACGCACGCGAGCCGTCCCTGCTCTGGATGTACGCGGGCGCCGCCCGCGTACAGACGGCAACGGAACAGCATCGCCTCACGACGGGCCAGGGCATCTGGATACCCGCCGGCGTCCCCTACGAGGTCGACGTCGAGGCCGGTTCCCTCGCGGTCCCGGTCTTCCCGGCCGCGCGTTCCCGGTCGACCGTGATCGACCGCCCTCTCCGCGTCGATTTCCCGGGCAGCTGGTCGGACTGGCTCATGTATCAGTTCGCCCGAAGCCTCGGCTACCTGCGCGGAGCTGCGGACGACAGCGGATTGCTCGACCTCGTCGCCAACGCGCACCCGGCAGACCCGGCGCACGGCGACCGCGGTCCGCTGCCTGCCCCACCGCTGCCCACATCGCCCGAAGCCCTCACCGTCGCGCGGACACTGCTCCAGAATCCGAGCCATGGCGCGGGAATCGACGAACTGGCGCAGTCGGTCGGCGTCAGCGTCCGAACACTGCAGCAGCAGTTCCGGAACGAGACGGGACTGCCCTTCGCGCGGTGGCGCACCACCGCGCGGGTCGCCGCCGCGGCGAGCTACCTCGACCTCGGCCACGACATCGGCTGGACCGGCAGGCAGGTCGGGTTCTCGACTCCTGCCGGATTCACGAAGGCATTCCACGCGTACGCCGGAGTCGCACCCGGCGAGTACAGGAGACAGCGTCGCGGCGGACCGACCGGGACCCGGCCGTTCCCGAGCCCTCTCGAAACGCGGATCGACGTCCACACGAACGGAGCGGCGGACGGAGCGGCGGACGCGAAGCCGCCGTCGATACCGGCGTCGCGGACCTGGAACCGGATCAACGATTTCCATGTGCTCGTCTGGGCCTACCGTGGCACTGCGCAGCTCGTCGTCGGGGGCCGGAGACACCGGCTGCGGCGAGGCGATGCCATCTGGCTCCCGGCAGGAGTGCCCAACAGCATGACGCTCCCGCGCGGTGCGCTCCTGCTGCCACTCGGCTCCCGTCCGGGGCCATCGCCGGCCCTGCCGGCAGACGTCCTCGTCCAGAGCCTTCCCCCGCAGGCCGAGGGCCGTCTCCTGCACACGGTCGTCGCCAACTACAGCTTCATCCGCCCCGAGGGGCACGACCCCAACGACATCACGCGGCGCTTTCTCGAACTCTTCTCCGCACCGCGTCTTCCCACAGCCGACGGAGGGTCAGTCGCTGCCGCCGTCGGCCGGATCATCGAGGAGATCCGGCGCGAACCGGCGAGCCGACGCACGCTCGTCCAGTGGGGCGCGGAACTCGGCGTGGACGCCAGGACGCTCGGTCACGACTTCATCGACGCGACCGGTCGGACCTATGTGCAGTGGCGAGCACAGCTCCGCATGACCCTCGCCCGCCAATACCTCGAAGAACGCATGACGGTCGGCCAAGCCGCACGGAAGCTCGGCTACACGGACGCTTCCGCCCTCACGCGAGTGTTCACACGCGCCCACGGGATGTCACCACGCGAGTACCAACGGAACGGCTGGCAGCACACCGAAGAAGAACTCATCCTCCGTTAGACGCATACCTGCCTGCGGCAGCGGCCTCGCGCAGTACGCGCCGCGTCGGGACCAGCCGCAGCGGTTCGGCATCGGGCGGCCGTACTTCCTCCAGGGCCGCTCCCGGTGCACGGCGAAGTCCGCGCGCCCGCCGTACCGCCCCCGTTCCTCTGCCGCCGAGTTGCTCCAGCAGCTCGAACCGCCCGGTGATGCCGAACAGGATCGGGGGGTGACCAGCCAGTGACCGTGTTCTGCTGCGGCTTGCTTGGTGACTTGTTCAAGAACTGCTGCCGCGGCGCGTTCTGCGCCGACCCGGGCGGATCGTCCGGTGTACCAACCGCTGATGACGGCTCCGCCGAAGGCGGCCACGCCGGCTATCAGTGCTGCCAGTCCCTGATCCACCTGATCCATTCGGGCATCATGCCGCTCCCCCACTGACACAGCGGCGTCACGTCCAAGACCGCTGAGAACTGGAACGGGAAGGGTATCCGGGGGCCTGGGAGGTGACTTTCAGTGAAAGCGAGGCGAGGCCGGCCAGCTCCTCCACCGTCCAGGACTGCTCGGGGTGGCGGTGGATGGCCCGCAGGGCGGGCCCGAGGGCCCGGTCGAGCGCGGCGGTCAGCCGCCCCGGGCTGCCGCCGGCCCCGTCGGCGTCGGACCAGGCCCGCAGCGCCTTGATGAACAGCAGGTCCAGAAGCCTGGACGCCACGGCTCGCGACCCGGCGCTCGGGTCGGCGCTTGGCCGCCAGCAGCCCGGCGCTGAGCGGCAGCCACTCCAGACCGGGTTCGGCGCCGCGCAGCACGATCACCTCGGGCAGCGACGCGAGGAGCGGGGAGGCCGCGCTCTCCTCAATCAGGAACCGGCCGCTCATCCAGAAGGCGTCCCCCTCCACCGCCCTCAGCCGGTGCGCGGCGCCGGTCGCCGGCAACGCCATGTCCCCCTGCCCGAGCGGCAGTCGGGTTCCGTCGTCGACGACGAGCTCGACCGGTCCTTCTTGGACGAGATGCAGTGCCCGCTCTCCCGCCGTGTGCCGGGCGTAAGTCCCGCCGCTCGCCCGGACCGAGGTCAGCGCCTCGCCGCGCAGGTGAATCATGTCGAGTACGTCGGACAGCGCGTCGACGGATGCGTCGAGCGGGGCGGCCTGCGGCACGACCGGATCACTCGTGCTCTCGTGGCCTCACCTGTCGTGTCGTGCTCTGGCCTCTTCTGCCAGCGATTCAGGTGCGTGGCCATGGGGTGGTCGGCGGCGTCGCCGGGCACGCCTGGTGAGCTGGGCGACGGTGATGCTGTCCGGAGCGTCTCAGCCAACTGGCCAAACAGTGGCCATCTGCTCTGAAGATTTGGCCACGAAGCCTGAGACTCTACCCCGGCCCACGCTCTCTAGTAGGGGGCCTGAAGGTATGTATGCCGCGGCCCTTGTGGGCCGGAGCCATTTCCTTTGGCCTGGTCAGCATCCCGATCAAGGGCGTCAGTGCGACCGAGGACCATGCGATCCGCTTCCACCAGGTCCACCTGGAGGACATGGGCCGGGTCCGCACCCGTAAGATCTACTCGGTCGACGACGAAGTCGTGCCGCAGGAGGAGATCGGCAAGGGCTACGAGCTCGCCAAGGACGACGTCGTCGCGGTCACCGACGAAGAGCTCGACGAGATGCCGCTGCCCACCGCGAAGGCCATCAAGATCGTCGCGTTCGTCGACGCCGACAGCATCGACCCGATCCGGATCAGCGACAGCTACTACCTCACAATCGACGGACAGATCGCGGCCCAGCCCTACACCCTGCTCCGCAAGGCACTGGAGCGCTCCGACAAGGTCGTCATCGCCAAATTCGCATGGCACAACCGCGAAAGCGCGAAAGACTGGGGGTGCTCCGGGTACGCGACGACGCGATCGTGCTGCACGCGATGCGGTGGCCCGACGAGATTCGCAGCCCCGAGACCCTCAGACCGAAGGACATCGACCTCGACGAAGAAGAGATCGAACGGGCCGTCCAGCTCACCGACACCATGGCCATCGACGACATCACTGGATTCCGCGACGAGTATCGCGACGCCCTGGAGGAGCTGATCGAGGCGAAGTGCGACATGTCGGCGGTGGTGGCCGTCCGGGGCGCGCCTCTTCGTGGCTCACAGGACGAGTACCAGGGTGACGGCTCCTCGCAGCAGGAGTGCTTCGCCGCCGGAGGTGGTCAGCCGGGCTGTCCAGGGCCGGTCGGCGTCCTCGGAAGCGAGGCCGCTCGCTTTCATCCCAGCCGATCCCGCGAGACCAGCGGCAGGAGAGTCTCCATCGCCTTCTCAGGATCGGCGACAGAGATCGCCAGCCGGCTGAACGGCGCGCCGACGCGGGCGAAGACGATCCTCCAAGCACTCGAAACACCCGCTGATCACTCATCGTGACCGATTCACGGAAGTCGTGCCAGGACCACCTGACATCGACGAAGCCACCAACCGGATCGTGAGGCGTGCGCAAGCTCCACTCAGCGATCGAAAAACGACCGGGCGTTCAGGGTGTCGGGGTGATCGGGTCCCAGGACACGTGCCAAGTCGGCGGCCAGCTCTGCGAACAGCCGAACCGACTCCGCATGCTCCCCCTTCCGCCCCAGCACATAGGCATGGAGATGGCGGGTGAGCAGTGTGTCGCGGTGGTCAGGCCCCAGGACACGCGCCCGGTCGGCCGCGACGTCGGCGAACAGCCAAGCCGCCTCTGCGTCCTTCCCCGTGTCCCCCATCTGCCAGGCGTGGTTGTAGCGGGCGTTCAGGGTGTCGGGGTGGTCAGGCCCCAGGGCACGCGCCGAGTCGGCGGCCAGCTCGGAGTACAAGCGTGCCGACTCCGCATGCTCCCCCGCCTGCCCGAGCTCCCAGGCATGGTGATGGCGGGTGAGCAGTGTGTCGTAGTGGTCGGGTCCTAGGACACGTACCCGGTCGGCGGCCAGCTCGGCGTGGAAACAAGCCGACTCCGCATGTTCCCCAGCACCTCCGAGGTTGGAGGCGTGGCGGCTGCGGGCGTTCAGGGTGTCGGGGTGATCAGCCCCCAGGACACGTGCCAAGTCGGCGGCCAGCTCGGAGTACAAGCGTGCCGACTCCGCATGCTCCCCCGCCTGCCCGAGCTCCTCGGCGTGAGTGCGGCGGCGGTCCAGGTCTTCTTGTTCTGTTGCGGCTGTCGTGGACGCAGTGCGCGGCGGGGGTGGGGTGGTGGCGTGTTCGGTGTACGGCGCGGTTGCACGTGTGGCGTGTGCGTCGATGAGGGTGGTCATGGCGTGGGGCCATGGTGGGGTGTCGGGGAAGTCGGGGGGCTGGGTCCAGTGGGCGGTGATCTGTTCGAGGAGTTGGGTGGTGGTGGGCCTGTCTGCGGGGTTTTTCGCCAGGCACGCGGTGACCAGGGCACGTAGCGGGCCTGTCAGCCCGTCCAGCTGTGGCTCGTCGGTGACTACGCGGAGCAGGACCGCCAGCTGCTCGCCTTGGCCGAAGGGTCTGACGCCGGTGGCGGCGAAGGCGAGCACGGCTCCGAGGGCGAAGACGTCACTGGGCTGCTCGACCTGGCCGCCTTGGGCTTGTTCCGGGGACATGAAGCCGGGTGTGCCGATCGTTTTTCCGGGTTCGGTCAGCACGGTGGTGTCCATCGCGCGGGCGATCCCGAAGTCGATCACGCGTGGGCCGTCCGTGGCCAGCAACACGTTCGACGGCTTGAGGTCGCGGTGGAGCAGGCCCTGGGCGTGGATGGCCTGTAATGCCTCGACCAGCCCGGCCGCCAGCGTCCACACCGAGTCCTCCGGCAACCCGCCGGTCTGGGCCACGGCCTCAGCCAGGGACGGCCCAGGGATATAGACCGTCGCGATCCACGGCGGGTCGTCCTCCGGACCGGCGGCCACCACCGGCGCCGTGAACGCGCCCCCGACCGCCCGAGCCGCGGCCACCTCCCGCCGGAAACGATGCCGAAACTCCGCCTGCCGCGCCAGATGCGGATGCACCACCTTCACCGCCACCGCCTTGCCACCCGGCGACCGGCCCAGAAACACCTCCCCCATCCCGCCCGCGCCCAGCCGACCACGCAACACGAAACCCCCCACACGCACCGGATCCCCAGCCGCCAGCGGCTCCATGGCGCCCCCTCCCTACCAGATCACGCACCAACAACCAGCTCGACGAGACCTACCCAACCATCAAAACCCCGCCGCCCAGTGCGAAAACAGGCACTCACCTCACCCTCCACCCGTCGCGCCCCAGCCGTCCAGGAAAGTGGCGAGGGCGCGGCGTTGTGCTTCCTCGTGGGTGATCTGCTGGGCGAGGACGCCGTTGTCGATGTACGGGGCGAGGGCCGCACTCGCTTCGTTCCAGCCCTCATCAGGCACTCCAACTCCAAGCCTCACTCCGGCCGAGCCCGGCTGCCGGCCGAACCGGGGCAGGCCGTGGCGGCCGCTTTGCCGCCGCTCGCACGGCTGGTCACACGCCTGCGGCTGACGGTCAGGACCCGGGAGAGGGAAGGTCGTCCCGGTGCGGGCGAGAGCCGGCCGGCAGTTCGTTGACCGGGAACCGTGCCGGTTGCCCGGTCAGCACTCGTACGGCTTCTTCAGCGGCGATGGTCCGTACCATCCTGATGGCTTCCTCGGAGTAGTAGGCGGCGTGGGGTGTGACGATCACGTTGGGCAGCTTGAGGAGGGGGTTCGTCGGGAGCCATCCACGCTGTTTCGCGGGTTCCTCCTCGATGTCGTCCAGCGCCGCGCCGGCGATCCACCCTTCGGTGAGTGCTTGGTGGAGCGCCGCGTCTTCCACGATGGGCCCGCGTGCCGTGTTGACGAGGACGGCGGTCGGCTTCATCCGTCGGAGCGTCGCACGGTCGAAGGTGTGGCGTGTCTGCGGGGTGAGCGGGGTTTGGACCACCACGTGGTCGGCACCTTCGACCAAGTCGTCGAAGGACACCGGTCGGACCTGGGAATCCCGGATCACGGACTGGTCGATGAAAGGGTCATGTGCCCAGACCTCTACGCCGAATGCCTTCGCGCGTTCGGCGATGAGCCGTGCGATGGCCCCGAACGACAGCAGGCCCAGCACCTGTCCCCGCAGTCTGTGGATCGGCATCCCGGTCTTCCAGTGCCACTCGCCCTGCCGGGTCGCCCGGTCGTACTGGCAGATCTTGCGGGCAGCCGCGAGCCAGAGCGCGACGGCATGATCGGCGACCTCTTCGGCACACCATTCGTTCGGCGCGTTCGTGACCTGGATGCCGCGCCGAGTGGCGGCATCGATGTCGACGATGTCGACGCCGGTGCCGTAGCGGGCGATCACCTGGCAGCGGGGCAACGCGTCGATGGCGCGGGAACCGACCCGCGCGTACTGAGTCAGGACTCCGTCGGCCTCGCGTCCCGCCTCGATCACCTCGTCCTCGCTCTTGCACTGCGCGGCAAGGAGCTGAAGTCCGGCACCTTCGACGATGGCGCGTTCGATGTCCACGTCGCCGAAGTCGGAGTCGGCGATCAGGATCGTTCCGCAGGAGTCAGTGCGAGTCACGAGGAATCCCCTTGGTGTGGACGAGGTCTTGGTACGACACGGCGAGCTCCAGGCAGGCCCCGCTGTCCAATTGGCCGACCGTGGCACGGTAGATCTCCTGCCACGGTGTCTGGTGCTCCAGTGCCGGAGGGGTGTAGTCGGCCCGCCGCGCGGCGATGTCCTCGTCCGGCAGGAGGACGTCGACGCGCGCGTGGTCCAAGTCGATACGGATCCGGTCACCGGTGCGCAGGATGGCGAGGTTGCCGCCGACCGCGGCCTCGGGGCTGGCGTTGAGGATGGACGGTGCGTCCGATGTACCGCTCTGCCGGCCGTCTCCGAGCGCGGGCAGCGCGGTGATGCCTCGCTGGACCAGCCCCGCGGGAAGCTCCATGTTCACGACCTCGGCCGAGCCCGGGTATCCGACGGGCCCGGTGTAGCGGATGACGAGGAGGCAGTCCTGGTCGATGCCCAGCTCCGGGTCTTCGATGCGCGCGTGGTAATCCTCGGGCCCGTCGAAGACAATGGCGCGAAACTCGAAAACCGACGGATCGCCGGAGTGCGACAGGCCACGGGACCGGAAGTTGTCACTGATGACCGACGTTTTCATGATCGCGGAGTCGAACAGGTTCCCGGTCATGACGAGCAGTCCGCCACTCGCGGTGACGGGATCGTGGAAGGGGCGGATGACTGCCGGGTCGGCGGGCGGGACGTCCTGCAGGTTCTCGGCCACGGAACGGCCCGAGACAGTTACGGCATCACCGTGCAGGTGCCCCGCTTCCAGCAGCGACCGCATGACTGCCGGGACACCGCCGGCGCGGTGGAAGTCCTCGCCGAGGAACTCTCCTGCGGGAGCGAGGTTCACCAGCACCGGAATGTTGCGTCCGACACGGTGCCAGTCCTGGTTGGACAGGTCCACCCCGACGTGACGTGCGATGGCGTTGATGTGGATGGGCGCGTTGGTCGAAGTCGCGATGGCCGATGCGACGACGATCGAGTTCTCGAAGGCGTGCCGGGTCATGATCTTGCGGGGGGTCAGGTCCTCTCGCACCAGGGCAACCGCCCGCAGGCCTGTGTCGTAGGCCATTTGCGCCCGCTCGTTGTAGGGGGCCGGAATCGCTGCGCAGCCGGGCAGGGACATGCCCAGGGCCTCTGCCAGACTGTTCATCGACAGCGCGGTGCCCATCGTGTTGCAGTGCCCGATGCTGGGCGCGGAGGCGGTCACCCGTGCCATGTATTCGTCGTAGTCGATCTGCCCGCTGGCCAGGAGCCGCTTCGACTGCCAGATCACCAGCCCCGAGCCCGTCCGCATGCCGTTGTGATAGCCGTTGAGCATCGGTCCCCCGGACAGGACGATCGCCGGGATGTTCACCGTCGCCGCTGCGGTCAGGCAGGCAGGCGTCGTCTTGTCGCAGCCTGTCGTCAGAACCACTCCGTCGAGGGGGTATCCGTAGAGCACCTCGACCAGTCCGAGATAGGCGAGGTTCCGGTCCAGCGCCGCGGTGGGGCGCTTTCCGGTCTCCTGCAACGGATGAACGGGGAACTCCAGCGGAATGCCGCCACCGTCGCGGACCCCGTCCTTGACCCGGTCGGCGAGGGCGAGATGGTGCCGATTGCAGGGGACCAGGTCGTTACCGGTCTGGGCGATCCCGATGATCGGTCGCCCCGACTGAAGTTCTGCCCGCGTGAAGCCGTAATTCAGGAAACGCTCGATGTACAGAGCTGTCATCTCCGGGTTTTCCGCATTGTCCCACCACGCCTGGCTGCGCAGTTTCCCCGCGCCGTGCTGCGTCGGTGACATGATCAGCTCCTCGCCGACTGGTACGGAATTTCCCCTCGACACCGGGAACCATTGTGACTCGGACGAAAGGCCCCGGAAATTCACCCACGACCTTCGTGAAGGAAAATTGAACGTACGGAATAAAAAGTACGGAAAGTTCCAAACAAGAGGAAACTTGATAAGTCGTGAAGCACCCGGGGCCACCGCGCCGGCGATGGCCCGCCACCGGTGCTCAACGGCCGCCGTCGCGCACCACGACCACCGGACAGACTGCCCGTTGGACGCAGTGCCGGGGCCACCGAGCCCAGGAACAGCCCTAAAAAGCCCCGAGACCCCGGCTGCCGACGACGGGCGGGGACGCTCCGTGTGCCGCGTGCGCAGGAACGTCGACTGCCGTGCCGCAGCGCACCTCGGCACGTACTTCCACTGGTGGCGGCTCTCCCACGGTTTCCGAAGAGTCCGATCCGTCCACTCCGACCGCGATGCGTTCTGTGCTCTCCTTCCGGTCAGCCATGGACCCTCCTCGGTTCGCCGGTGGCGAACGACTGGCTCAGTCGGCCGAGTGCGGGTGTCAGTCCCAGCTTCATGGCAAGGTGCCGCACGCGCAGCTTGGGAGGCGCAGACGGGCCACCATGGACCTACCGGTGCCGGAGACCCCCATGACGGCGACGCACGGGGAACGATGCCCGGTACCGAAGGACATCATGTGGCCGCTTGCTCGGCGGGCCCGTCCCCGCGCTGTCGCCCCTCCCCGAACCGTCGGCGCGGGGACGGCCCCGAGGAGCCGGCCGGGTATTCCTCCAGCGGAACAAGGCCCTTCTCCCAGGCGGAGAGTACGGGTTCGACAACCCGCCACGCCTCCTCGGCCTCGTCGCCGCGGATGGACAGGGCGGGATCCCCCGTCAGGACATCCAGCAGCAGCCGGCCGTAGGCGGGCAGGCCCTGCGGTTCCATCCGCGCGCTCAGCGAGAGCGGAACGAGCTCGTTGGCGTGGGCTCCGAGGGCCGTCAGGTCCAGGGCCAGCCCTTCCGGTTCGAGTGCGAACCGGAGAACGTTGGGCAGGGCCTCCCCGCTGTGGCCGAACGGCAGGTGGGGCACAGGACGGAAGCGCACCGCGACCTCCTTGCGGTCCGCCTTGAGCGCCTTTCCGCTGCGGAGGCGGAATGTCGTTCCGGCCCAGCGCCAGCTGTCCAGTTCCAGTTCGATCTCGGCGAAGGTCTCGGTACGGCGCCGCGGGTCCACGCCTTCCTCGTCGGCGTACGCGGGAACATCGCGGTCGCCGATCCGGCCGGGCAGATAGCGCGCGCGACGCGTACGGTGCACGACGTCGTCCTCGGTCAGGACCCGCACGGACCGCAGTACGTCGACCTTCCGGTCGCGCAGGTCCCGCTCCCCCAGAGTGATCGGCGGCTCCATCGCCACCAGACAGAGCAGCTGCAGGAGGTGGTTCTGGAGCATGTCCTTGAGCGCCCCGACATGGTCGTAATAGCCGGCCCTGCCTTCCAGCGCGAGAGTCTCGTCCCAGACGATGTCCACCTCGGCGATGTGGGTGCTGTTCCAGATGGGCTCCAGTACACGATTGGCCAGACGGCTGCCGAGCACGTTCTGCACCGTCGTCATGGCCAGGAAGTGATCGACCCGGAACACCGCCTGCTCCGGCACGAGTTCGGCGAGCAGCCGGTTCAGTTCCTGCGCGCCGGCCAGGTCCTCGCCGAACGGCTTCTCCAGCACGATCCGGCTTCCCGTCGGCAGGCCCACCTCGTGGAGCGTGGTGACCACGCGGGGGAAGATCGCCGGAGGGAGGGCGAGGTAGACGGCGACGGGTCCGTCGCCCGCGACGGCCGCGGCGACATCGGCCGGGTCGGTGACATCGGCGCGCCGGTAGCGGGCCGAGGCCGCGATCGCCTCCTTGGCCTCGGACGGGCAGGACCCGCCATGCCGGTCGAGCTGGGTGGCGATCCACTCCCGGTACTGCTCGGTGTCCCAGTCCTCCCTGCTGGCGCCGGTCAGTTCCAGCTGGTCACCGAGATGGCCCGCGGCCCGGAGGGCAGCCAGCGCCGGCAGCAGATAGCGTGCGGTGAGGTCTCCTGTCGCGCCGAAGACGGCGAGCCGGTCGATCATCCTTGTACGCCTGCCTTCGCTCGGGCGAGATTCACACCGCTGGCGATGATCCCGATGTGGCTGAACGCCTGAGGGAAGTTGCCCATGAACTCTCCTGTGGACGGGTTGATCTGCTCCGACATCAGCCCCAGCGGGCTCGCCCGGGCACACAACGAGGCGTACAGTTCTTCGGCTTCCTCGATCCGGCCTTGTCCGATGAGGTTGTCGACCAGCCAGAAGCTGCACAGCACGAAGGCGCCCTCGTCGCCGGGCAGGCCGTCGGAGGTCTCCTCGTGCGAGTAGCGGTAGAGCAGCCCGTCACCTGCTGACAGGCGCTTGGCGATGGCTTCGGCGGTCGCCACCATCCGTGGGTGATCGACCGGCACCACTTGGCGCAGCGGGAGCGCGAGCAGGCTCGCGTCCAGAGTGCCCCCGCCGTCCAGATGAGCGCTGAGAGTCTGCGCTCTTTCGTCCCAGGACTGCTCCAGGACGAGACGGCTCAACCGGTCGGCCGAGGCCCGCCAGCGGGCGACTCCCGCGGGCAGGCCGAGCCGCTCCCCGATCCGCGCGGCCCGGTCCAGCGCCACTTGGCACAGCCCGGCCGAGTACGTGAACACCCGGGCCTCGCTGCGTACTTCCCAGATTCCCTGGTCCGGCTGGAGCCAGGCCTCTGCCGCGGCGTCTGCCAGGCCGGCCAGGCTGGCCCACAGCGCGGGCTGGATCTCGCCGCCGGAGAGCAGCCACTGGTCGGCGCAGTCCAGGATCTCGCCGTAGACGTCGTGCTGGCGCTGGTCGGCGGCGCCGTTGCCCCAGCGCACCGGGGCGGAGCGCCGGTATCCCTCCAGCTCGCCGTCCTCGGTCTCGTCCGGCACCGGACTGCCGTGGAGGTCGTACATGATCAGGGGCCGTCGGCTGTACTCGAAGGCGTCGAGGACCCAGCCGAGGAAGGCGTCGGCCTCGCCTCGGAAGCCGATGCGGCGCAGAGCGAACACGGCGAAGGCCGCGTCGCGGATCCAGGCGTAGCGGTAGTCCCAGTTGCGGATCCCGCCGATCGGCGCGGGCAGGGAGGAGGTGGGGGCCGCCACCAGTGAGCCATTGGCCCAGTCGTCGCACAGTTTCAGTGTGATCGCGGACCGCCTGACCAGGGATTCCTCGGGACCGCTGTAGTGGAAGTGCTTCATCCAGCGGCGCCACGCGTCGGCGGTTCCTCGCAGCATGGCGTCGGTGTCGAACCGGTGGTGGCGGTGGAAGCGGCCCCAGGACAGCACCAGATCGAGGCGGTCGCCCTGCCGCAGGTCGTAGGTGTTGTGCAGGCCCGTCAAGGGGTGATTGGAGCGCAGGTGCAGCCGCAGGTCCGGTTGCCGGGACGGTCGCACCTCCAGTCCGCTGAACAGCGCCTGCGTCTGTGCGCCGCCGCGGGGCTCCAGGTCCGCTCGCAGGCGGACGTTCCCCTCCAGCACGACCGCCGACCGTACGAGTTCGGACCGGTCCGCCGGTGCGTTGTCGGTGAGGTCGGCACCGGAGCGCAGGGCCAGCGCGTCGGTGACGCGTACCAGGCCGGTGGGGCAACGCAGTTCGGTGATCAGCACGCCGGTGCCGGGTTCGTAGTGCTGGCGGGCCTCCACCAGGTCCTCCGGCGCGAGGGTGAAGTGCCCGCCGCGGGCGTGATCGAGCAGGCCGCAGAACAGGGGTTCCGCGTCGAACCGGGGCAGGCACATCCATCCGATGGAGCCGTCCAGGCCGACCAGCGCGGCAGTTGTGCCGTCTCCGATGAGGCCGAGATCCTCCAGCGGCAGGTAGCCCTCACGCTTGCGGATCGGCCGGAACGGTTGGTCGGATTCGCGCATCTCTCCTTGCTTCCTCAGCGTCGAGGACGACGGTGCGACCGTGCGGCGCGCCCCTGGAAGGAGGTCGTCCAGAAGGAGGCCGTCCCGGGGACGTCGTCCGGAGGGTGTTCGACTGAAACGTGGTCGACCGGAAGGTGATCAACACCTTCACGATGTCTTCGAGCTTCTTGTCCGGGACCTCGAAGGCCCGTGCCATTCGTCGAAGCGGAACTCGTGGATCGTCATGTGCGACGGTTCGATGCGTTGTGTTTCCAGCACGCGCGGAAGTGGCCGGCCGTGCCGCTCTCGCTCTCACATTCCCAGCCATCGTGCCGGACCGCGATCCAGCCACTCCGGCAATGGTGCATTCCAGTGAGGAAAAGACTCGGTTCCGCCGAAGAGCCGGAAACAGGGGCGGTTCGACGCGGCCGTGAATGTCATCCGCCCGTCCCGGCCCGTCGTCGTGTGTTCACTGCTCGCCATCACGGACCACGACGACCGGGCAGGAGGCATGCTGTGTGCAGTGCTGGGCCACTGATCCCAGCAGCAGCCCCGAGAAGCCCCCGAGACCGCGGCTCCCGACCACCAGCATGGACGCGCCGCGGGACGCTTCGAGCAGCACGGCGGCGGCGGTTCCGTAGCGGGCCTCCGTACGCACCTCCACCGGAGGCTGCGATCCCACGGTCTCCTGGATGGCCTCCGCGAGATCCCTGCGCGCCCGGCCCTCCAGAGCCGCCTCGTCGCTGCTCGACGGTGGAAGCCAGCCCAGCGCGCCGTGGAACTGCGGAAAGTCCCAGGCGGTCACCGCCTCCACCACACCACCGGTCAACTCTGCCTGACGTACGGCCCAGCGAAGGGCCTGCTTCGACGACTCCGATCCGTCCACACCGACCACGATGCGGCCGGTCTCCTCGTGCTGGTCAGCCATGGGTACTCCTCTGCTCGATGGCGGAGGGCGACCGTGCGGGCCCGCGGTCCGCCACCGCCAGGCCCCGGCCTCAGGCCGACCGAGCCGTGCGCGCAGTCCGGAAGGTCCAGACGGGGGCCGGACCGCCGGTCGCGGAGCTCGCCCGATGCTCCGTGCCACGCTGCGATGTCGCGCACAGCCTGAAGACGACCGAGGCCAACCGCCCGCGCCTTCGGTTTGCGTGAGCCGATGCGGCCTCCCAGCCGCGTGGCCAATCAAACAGCCAGTCCCAGTGATCACCCCGTCCGCGACGCCTACCGCACGTGCCTGAACACCTCGTCAACCGAGCCATGCACCCGGCGGCAGGGGCGGGAGGCTGTCCCCGCCGCCGGACACCGCCGCTGCTTCAGCCCTCCCCGGAGGCCATCGCCGAGCTCACCAGCCTCCTCGCCCCTGGCGATAAACCGACGGCGGGCAGTGACAGCGCCAACGAGCACGGACACTGTATGTCTGGGAACACTCAACCAGTCGGCCAAAGAGGCCCAGTAGCGGTCATCGCAGACGAGGTCCTCACCGGCCCCTGCGGGCGGGCAATGGTCGCACGGCAGGGGCCTGCCGGCTCCTGACGCTCCCCCAGGGCGATCTTCAGAATTCGATGGGCACCCGTGAAGGCTGTCAGGGATGGATCATTCTCGGGGTCTCACTCCCCAGGCAGCTCAGCGCCTGCATAGCTTCTCGCTCCATACGTGAAAGATCGCCGAGGACCGAGCCGGCCTGGACGAGGCACCTTGCATTGCCCGACTCCCCAGCCTTCTTGATCAGTGCTGCCGTTTCCGACCACAGGCCGGCTGCCTCGGCGTACAGCGTGTAGCCGGTGCGCAGATGGCTGCTGTCGAGCAGATTGGTGCATTCGGCGAGGAAGTCGCGGTAGAGGTTACGGAACAGGGCGCCGCCGGTGCCGGCCTTCTCCATCATGAGGGCGGCCTGTGGCAGGTCCCGCTGCGGGGCATCGGTGCGTTGGAGCCATCCGCGGACCGCCTTGCCCGCCTTCTCAATGCCTCGGTGGCCGAGGTTGGCAATGGGCGGGTTGAGGAAGGCGTCGGCGCAGGCGGTGATGGCGGGGATGATCTGGCTGTGTGGGGAGGGCGGGTTCCTCGACACGGTGAGGGTGAAGGAGCGGTGCTTGGCGGTCATCGGGCCGCGCGCGGCCCTGGCCTGGGCGAGACTGGTCAGGGTGGTGGATACCGCTCCGCCTTGCTGGTCGGTGTCCACCAGGTAGGCGTTGTGGTCGTCGTAGCCGTACATGGCCAGGACGTGGCCACCGAAATGGACCTCCGAGCCGAAGTAGTCCAGGTAGTAGCTGTCGAGCTGCAGTCCGACCGGATGGCCGGCGTCGATGGAGGCCACCACGGTGTCCCATGCCTTGCGCGGGGAGGTGGTCTCCTGGACCAGGAGCTCCAGCCCGAGTCGGGTGGCCAGTTTTCTGGTGAGATCGAAAGGCTTGACCCGTCCCCCGAGGAAGGGGAAGTCCATGTTCCTGCGGTCCCAGTAGATGAAGGACAGACCAGAGCCGAGGCCGAACAGCATGGGCTCGGACAGATCGAGTCCTTGGTGCCGCAGCAGCACCCCCAGGGCTGTCGTCTCGCAGTGCTGCGTACCGCGGGCATCGATGTCTATTACCGCAGTCATGCCATGCTCTCCTGGACGGGAATGATCAGTCGGGTCATCAGTTCTTCTTGCGGTGCCTCTGCCGGTCCGACGAGATACGCCTCGCGTACGGGGCCTTGCGGGCGCAGCCCTCGCTCGTGGATGGCAGCGAAGAGCGCATGGTAGGCCAAAGGCAGTCGCGCGTAGGGCCCCATGTGCATGGTCTCGACGACGAGCCCGCCGGGCAGCAACTCACCTTCCAGGCCGGGCATGCCTTCTCCCCGCGAGGTCTGCGCTCCGACGGCGATCTCCAACCGCTCTTCCAGATCCAGTGGGTACAGCCCCCACAACGGCGGCTCCCACGCGATTCCCGTCCTACCGAGCACAGGCAGCAGTCGGCCTACGCACTCCTCGAACTTGCCTCCGATCTCCGCAGAGGAACAAACCGCTCGCACCACTGCCAGCCGTCGCTCCGGCTCTCTGCTCATCGTCACCTCATAGCCGGGCAGACCGCCCTCCGCCAGCCCCGCCAGCATCTCCAGCCGGGCCTGGTCCCTGCTGATCCGCGCGGCCAGCCGGTCCCGCTCAGCGCGCAGGAGCTGTGCCCTGCGCTCAGGCTCGGCGGCCAGCGCCTGGGCGATCACAGCCAAGGGAAGGTCCATCTCGCGGAGCAGAGCGATGGTCAGGGCATCACGTGCCTGTTCGCGTGCGTAATAGCGATAGCCCGAGCCGATGTCTACGCGGACCGGGGCCAGCAGTCCTATTTCGTCGTAGTGCCGTAGCTGCTTGATGCTGAGGCGGCACAGGCGGGCGAAGCGCCCGATGGTGAGAAGTTCGTCTTGCACACCATCATCGTGGCCCCTCCCACAATGGGAGAGTCCAGGGCTGTCTCGACGGGCTCAAGGATGTCCCATTCGCTACCGTCGTGTCGGGCGTACGGGTCCTGCAGGACCTCGCAGCCAACGGCCTGCGTGATCGACGCCCATGGCTGCAGGCATCGTCTACGCAGCCCGGAAACCATGGGAGGACAACCCCAGGCGGTATCCGGAACCGGGGCGGGTACGGGCCAACTGGCTGTGCGGCGAACACCCGCCGGGTGGCAGCGTCGGGAGGCCGTACGGCGGCAGGCGGCCGAGTTGTTCGCGTAGAAGATCAAGCCGCCGGAGATCGCCCGGCGTCTCCCGGGGAGCCGGAAGTCGGCCTACCGGTGGCAACAGTTGTGGCGGGAGAGCGGGATCGAGGCCCTGGACTCGCGCGGGCCGAGCGGATCACGGTGCCGTCTGTCGCCGCGCTGCCTGGAGAAGCTCGCCGCGTATCTGGAGGAGGGGCCGAATGCGCACCGCTGGGTGGAGGACCAGGTGTGGACCGCTGCGCGGGTGGCCACGCTGATCGGCCGGAAGTTCCACGTTTCCTACAGCGTCTCGGGCGCCACCCGGCTGATGCACCGGCTCGGGTTCTGCTCACAGGTCCCCGGGCGGCGGTTCGCCGAGCGCGACGAGGAGGTGGTGCAGGGGTGGAAGGAGGCGACCTGGGCGGAGGCAAAAGGGCCCGGGCGGCCTGCGGGGGCT
This sequence comes from Streptomyces sp. CLV115, assembly GCF_038448545.1. NCBI lineage: Bacteria > Bacillati > Actinomycetota > Actinomycetes > Kitasatosporales > Streptomycetaceae > Streptomyces > Streptomyces sp. CLV115. The sequence goes on along the minus strand of NZ_JBCEWQ010000021.1, from coordinate 9,493 downwards.
ACATCTACTTCGAGGACGAAGCAGACTTCACCCGCCGACCGCCCCGGGGCCGGACCTGGGGCCGACGCGGACACACCCCGGTCGTGACGGTGAGCGGACACCGCTCGGGGCGGCTGTCGTGGCCGGGTTGATTGCGATGCGGCCCGGCTCACGGACCCGGCCGTGCCATCGGCTGATCGCCGACCCGGCGGGCAAGGGCAAGCGCCGCAGCATTAGCGAGCGCGGCTTCATCGCTCTGCTCGACGGCACCCACCAGCTCATCAAGGCACCGATCGTGTTGGTCTGGGACCGGTTCAAGCCCATGTTTCCCGCGCGATGCGAGAGTTGATCGACGCACGGGAAATTCTGACGGTGTTCCTGCTGCCCGCCTACTCGCCCGACCCGAACCCGGTCGAGGGGGGTGTGGCCCCATGTCAAGCGCAGCCTGGCCAACCTCGGTGTCGTCGCCCTGGACCGTTTGGAGGTCCTCGTCCGCAACCGGCTCAAACAACTCCAGTACCGGCCCAAAACCCTCGTCGGCTTCATGGCCGGTACCGGCCTCACACTTGGCAACCCGACCTCACTCTGACGGGCCGAAGTCAGTAAGGGCGCCCGATTCGTCAGGTACTTCGAGCGGTTCAGCAGGTGGTCGGGTTTGAGGCTCCGACGGTGAGTGCGATCTGGTTGCCTTGAGGAGGGTGGGCACAGCGGTGACGAGAGGCCGAAGACCCTCACGTCGGGCGGACGAGGCGGGTCTCGTAGGCGAAGACGACAGCCTGGACACGATCGCGTAGTTCCAGCTTGATCAGGATCCGGCTCAGGTGCGTCTTCACGGTGGCTTCCGCAAGGTACAGACAGGCGGCGATCTCGGTGTTCGACAGGCCGCGGGCGACCTGGATGAGCACTTCACGCTCGCGGGCGGTGAGCCGCCTCACTCGCTCGTCCGCCTCGGTGCCGCCGTCGGCGGGGAGCTGGTCGGCGAAGTTCTCCAACAGGCGGCGGGTGACCCGTGGGGAGACCACCGCGTCGCCCGCGGCGACGCTGCGGATCGCGGTGAGCAGTTCGTCGGGCCGGGCGTTTTTGAGGAGGAAACCGGATGCTCCGGCCTTGAGACCGGCGAAGGCGTATTCATCGAGGTCGAAGGTGGTGAGGATGAGCACCCGGGTCAGCGGGGAGTCCTTGATGATCCGGCGGGTCGCTTCGATGCCGTCGGTTCGGGGCATGCGTACGTCCATCAAAACGACATCGGGGCGCAGTTTCCTTGCGAGCCGGATGGCTTCGGTGCCGTCGCCGGCCTCGCCGACGGGTTCCATGTCCGGTTGGGCCTCCAGGATCATGGTGAACGCCATACGAAGCAGCGATTCGTCGTCGACGAGCATCACACGGATCGTCATGAGGCATCGTCCTCGGCATCGGCGAGGGTGATGTGGGCTGAAACTCGCCAGCCACCGTCCGGAAGAGGGCCGGCCTGGAGGGTCCCGCCGTAGGCGGCCGCGCGCTCGCGCATGCCAGGGATCCCGTGCCCGGTCGTCGGACCGGGGGCTTGCGTGGTGCGGCCGTCGTCGGTGATCTCGATGGTGACGGTCTTGGCGGAGAAGCGCACCCGCACGTCGGCGCGGGTGCCAGGTGGTGTGTGCTTGAGCGCGTTGGTCAAAGCTTCCTGTACCAGCCGGTAGACGGAGAGCTGTGCAGTGGTAGGCACCGGGGCGAGGTCGCCTTCCAGGGCGAGGCTGGTCGGCAGCCCGGCTGCGCGCATCTGGTCGACGAGGGACTGCAGCTGTGCGATGCCGGGCAGAGGGTGGCGCTGCGCGAACGGTTCGTCGGCGCGCAGGACGCCGAGGGAGCGCCGCATGTCGGTGAGGGCCTGCCGTCCGGTGTCGGAGATCTGCTGCATGGCGCCGGTCGCTCTGCCGGGTGAGCGGAACTGTGCGTAGACCGCGGCGTCGGCGAGCGCGACCATGACGGACAGGTTGTGGGTGACGATGTCGTGCATCTCGCGGGCGATACGGGCCCGCTCTTCCGCCACGGCGAGCTGGGCTTGCTGGTCGCGTTCACGCTCCAGGCGCACCGCTCGATCCTCCACGGATGTCAGGTAGGCACGTCTGGTCTTCAGGTGCATACCGGTGATGGCGACGGCGGTGGCAAGAGCGGTCAGGAAGAGGACGGGGACGAGGAAGCGGCCCTCTGGTCCCCACCGAATGGAGGCCAGCAGGATGCCGCCTTCCAGGACGGCTGCGGCCAGGAGCGTGTGAGGCCAGGGGGAGCGCTTGGCCACCGTGTACAGGGCCACCAGCAGAGCCACGTCGGCGGGCAGAGGCTGGACACCGATGAGCCACTGGGCGGAGGCAGCGGTGGCCACCGCGCCGAACACCACGAGAGGTGCACGGCGCCGCCACACCAAGGGCAACAGCAGGGCCACCTGAAGGACCAGCAGCCCCGGGGGCTGAAGCTCCGGCCAAGGGCCGACGCTCGCGACGAAGATCACGGCTGTCAGCAACGCGTCGAATGCGACGGGCGGGATCTGGGCCCGCTTCCGCAGCAGTACACACACCGGCCGTGCTGACCGCGCGATAGTGAAAGTGGCGTACCTCACGAAGCGCCCGGCTCTTGTGGACCAGCGAGCCGGGGCACGGCACCATACCGCTGGAGGGCGCCTTGGAATGGCGGCCCGTATTCGGAACGGGACTCTGCCGCCGGTACCGCCATCACCGCCACCCCTTTCACTACACGTCCCGTCGCTTCAGTGCCACCGCGGCCCCGGTGAGGACCATGACCACATAGAGACAGAAGACAGTGAACCCGGTCCAGGGCGCCAACATAGCCGAGTCCTGTTGGAGGAGGGTGAGCGCCCGCCCGGCGTTGCTCGGCAGGTAGGGGAAGACCTTGTCCGCCATTGCGGAAGGAAGCGTCTGCGTGAGAATCGGCAGGACCAGCACCAGACCGAGGACGGTGGAGATGCCGGCCGCCGTATTGCGCAGCAGCGCGCCGATCCCCACGCTCAGTACCGCGAGAACTGTCAGGTACAAGGCGGTGCCGAGGATCACGCGGGTGACCCCAGGGGCACTCAGAGAGGTGCTCTGCACACCCCTGGAGGACAGGATCGCCTGGCTGAGCAGGAAGGCGGTCAGGGACGCGGCGGTCATCAGGCCCCAGATCATCGCCGCGTACGCGGCGGCCTTGGCCCACAGCACCGGCAGCCGGGAGGGCACCGCTGTGAGCGTCGGCCGGATCATGCCGGTCGCGTACTCCCCGGTGACGACGAGGACCCCGAGAACACCGACCGCGAACTGCGCGAAGAGGTAGCCTCCCAGGCTCCATTCGGCCGGTTGGAAACCGTGGCCCCGCCCATCGGTGAAGAACGAGAGCAGAGGGCCGAACAGAAGCATTGCTCCCACCGCGAACGCCAACGTGAAGAATGTCGAACGCAGCGTGCGGATTTTGATCCACTCGGAGTGCAGCACACGGGCCTGGGTGACCTGGCCACGCGCGGCCCGAGGAGGGCGGACGGATTCCGTACTCATGCCGCACCTCCTTCGGCGCGGGCGCGGGTGTCGGCCTTCGGCGGATGCGGGGTCGAATACTCGACGGCTTCGCGGGTGAGTTCCATGAACGCTTCTTCCAGGGACGCCTGGCGTGGCGTCAGTTCACTGAGGGCGATCTGGTTGTCGGCGGCGATGCGACCGATCTGCTCGCCGCTGAGGCCGGTGACCCCCAGCGCGCCGTACTCGTCCGACGAAACGTCCCCACCCCACCCGGCCAGCAGCGGACCCAGCCGCCAAGGCTCGTCGGTTCGTACCGACACCGAATTGCGCGACGCTCTGCGCGTGAACTCCTCGACAGAGGTGTCCGCGATCAACCGACCGCGCCCGATCACGATGAGGTGTTCAGCGGTCAGTGCCATCTCGCTCATCAGATGGGAAGAGACCAGAACCGTACGGCCTTCAGCAGCAAGTGCCTTGAGCAGGTTGCGGATCCACAGGATGCCCTCAGGATCGAGGCCGTTTACCGGCTCATCCAGGATGACCGTGGCTGGGTCGCCGAGCAGCGCAGCGGCGATGCCGAGCCGCTGGCCCATGCCGAGGGAAAAGCCGCCGGCCCGCTTCCTGGCCACCTGGCGCAGCCCGACGAGGTCGATGACCTCATCGACGCGGCTGCGAGGGAGACCCGCGGTGGCAGCCAACGCCAGCAGGTGGTTGAGCGCGGACCGGCCGGTGTGCACGGAACGGGCCTCCAGCATGGCCCCGACCTCACGCAGCGGAGCGCGGTGTGCGGCGTAGGGCTTCCCGTTGACAGTGACCTGGCCGGAAGTGGGATCGTCCAGGCCCACGATCATCCGCATCGTGGTGGACTTGCCAGCGCCGTTCGGCCCGAGGAATCCGGTGACGAGGCCGGGCCGGACGGTGAAACTGAGATCCGCCACAGCGGTCTTCTCCCCGTAAAGCTTGGTGAGTGCTCGGGCCTTGATCATCGGTCATCCTCGTCGCAGTGGCCGGTCGATTCGCCACCACGCTAGGTCTGCGGGCCCGGCAAGGGCTTGAGTCCATGAGCTGACATCACCGCGGAGGAACTACATCCCCAGGTGGAACGCTCTCCACCCACAGGCGTAGCGAGGGCTGCCACGTCGGCCCGACCGCTTCACCCCGCAGTCGTAGACGGGCTGCCCGCCCGCCGTTTGCCCGGAGCGGCCAAGCCCGGGAGAAACCACTGGTCAGCCGGCTTGCCGAACGGTTGACCGCCCCTTGGGGCGCACGGAGACAACACAGGGCAGGAGGCATCCGACCAAGAACTGACGCGCCGGGCCGACCGTGCGGCCTAGCGTCGAGATGGCGCGGTGAGACCTGCGATCGCAACGGGCCCTGCGCCTCACCTGAACGTCACCCCAGCGCGGCTCGGTCGTGCCCAGCACAGCGCAAGACAAGAGGAGAATGCGATGCGTCGACGAAGGATGGCCGCAGCCGTGGCCCTGGCAGGGACCGCTTTGATCGGTCTGCCGTCGTGCGCCCCCGCTGCGGACCGGTCAGACACGGGCGGCCCCGACCCACTCGCCCGGTTCCAGCAACAGAAGGTCACCTGGCACGGCTGCAAGACCGGCCCGGACGACGCGATCGGCAAGGAACTGGACGATGCGAAGGCCCAGTGCGCCGAGGTCACGGTGCCGTTGGACTACAGCCATCCGGACGGACGGACCATCAAGGTCGCGATGTCCCGGCTGAAGGCCACTGACCCCAACCGCCGGAGAGGGATCCTCCTGTACAACCCCGGCGGTCCAGGCGTGCCCGCGATCTACCTCGCACTGATGGTCAAGAAGGCCGAGCCCACCGTCGCGGCCCGCTACGACCTGATCGGGATGGATCCCCGGTTCGTCGAGCGCAGCACCCCCTTGAACTGCAAGTGGCCCGCCACCAGCATTGGTTCCGCCGGGCCGGACCGGAGCACTTTCGACCGAAGCGTGGCGCTGGCCAAGGACCTGGCGTCCCGCTGCGCCGGCCACCGGGATGTGCTGCCCCATGCGTCCACCCGTAACACCGCCCGGGACATGGACGTGATCCGGGCAGCCCTCGGCGAGTCGAAACTGTCCTACCTCGGCTCGTCGTACGGCACCTACCTGGGCGAGGTCTATCTGCAGCTGTTCCCACACCGCGCCGACCGGGTCGTTCTCGACAGCGCACTGAACCCCGATCTCTACGGCCCCGACCTGACAAGCACCTCGGGGCCTGCCGTGGCCGCGGTCCTGGAGAACTGGGCAGCGTGGGCGGCGCGCCACCACAACGACTATCACCTGGGCGCCACTGCCGCCGAGGTCCTGGCCACGGTGGACCGGATTGATCAGACCGTCAATCGGGGACCGCTGCGAGTGGGCAGCCACCGCATCGACAGCCACGTGCTTCCCCAGCTCCTGTGGAACGTCACCGCCGGGGACAGCGACGAGCTGTATGCCGCCTACGCGGCCGACGTCCGGGACCTCAGCGACGCCGCCCGCGGCATCAAGGTCACGCCCAATCAGCGCCTGGAGGGTGTCCTGACCGGTCTGTCCGCTGCGGATACGGACGGAACGTCCAGCGTCCAGACGGCGATCCAGTGCGCGGACAGGGCAGCGTCCCGCGACCCCGAGACCTACTACCGGGACATCCAGGCCCATCGCGCAGATGAGCCGCTGTTCGGACCACTGACCCGCAACATCACCCCCTGTTCGTTCTGGCCGACCGCGCCCGCAGAACCTGCCACGAAGGTCCACAACCAGGTCCCGGTCCTGATGGTGGGTGCTGCCGGCGACCCGGCGGCCGTCTATTCGGGCCAGCAGGTGGCACACGGGGTCTTGGCCGGCTCCCGCCTAGTCACCCTGCGCGGCGCCTTCCGCCACACCGTGTACGCAGGACTCTTCGCCCCGCAGAACCAGTGCATCGACGACACCGTCAACCGCTACCTGATCGACGGCAAACTGCCCAGCGCCAACGCCACCTGTCCCATCACGCCATCGCCCAGCGAGGGCTGAGGTTGCGACGGCGCTGAGGACGAGCCACTCCGACCGTAGATGGGGCGCCGTCAAGAACGCGGTCACCAGCCGCAAACGGCGGTGGTCAGTCCTCTGACCTGGAGGGCCGGGGCAGTTCTGCCGTCTTGGTCGCCTCAGCGGGCGCGAGGGATGCGGACCAAGAAGATCGTGGCCGCCCAGCCCAACATCTCCGCCACGGTGTTCGGGGGCCCGGCTCGTCGAAGACGACCGGGCTGGTGCTGCCGAATGCCGCCGAGTGGCAGGGCCCCCTGGTCGTGACGACCACCAAGGCCGCCGACCTGGACTTCATTTACGCTCGGCGCCAGCATTTCGGTCCGGTGCGGGTGATCGCCCCCGCCGGCATTCCCGGCCGCATCACCCAGAAGTGGTCCCCGGTGGACTACTGCATCGACGCCAAGGCCGCCGACCGCATGGCTGCATGGCTGGCAGAAGCCTCCTCCTCCGGCGACGACAAGCGCGCCGCCCCTGGATCGACCAGGCCAAGCGCGTCCTCAAGGGGGTCCCGCTCGCCGCGAACCTCTCCGGCGGCAGCGTGAGCGCGATGCGCCGCTGGCTCGGCCTGGGCAAGGACGCCGTCGACCACATACGCGCCGTCCTGCTGCACCACGGCTGCGACGAAGCGGCCGACGACTACGCCTCCCCTGGCTGCGCCTCCACGAGGACGGCATCGGCTCCATCCAGTTCAGCCTCAACGTGTTGGCCCGCGTCCACGCCGACGAAGAAGTCCGCGAAACGTGCGCGGGCACCGACTTCACCGTCGAGGAACTCCTGGAACTGACCCGATGGGCCAACCGACGAGACGTCCTGCCCCCGACCTGGCAAATATCCGCTGGCCTCGTCTCTGACCGCACCGCGACACCCTGAGCAAGGGCCTTCCAGCAGGCCACTGCATCTTCAGCCGCTAGCCGAGTGCCCGAGTGCCCGGCGTGATGGCAGGGGCCGCACGCATCGAGGGACGCCTTGAGTTGCAACGGTCCGTGCTGGACGGGGGCACTTTCTCGCATGTCCATGGCCACGTAACCGCTTTGCAGCTCATCCACGCCCGCGTGGCCGGCGAGGTGTTCCTGAACGGGGCCGAGATCAACGCACCCAGAGGGTGGGCCGTGTCCGCTGGCGGCCTCGTCACGGAAGGCGGTGTCTTCTGCAGAAACGGGTTCACCGCACGAGGTGAGATCCGGCTGATGGGGGCACAACTGCCGGGTGGCTTGTTCATGCAGGGGGCTCGGCTGGAGAACCCAGGCGGTGTCGTACTGTCTGCCGACAATATGGCAACCTCGACTCTCGACTGCTCCCAGGGATTCACTGCGCAGGGAACCGTGACACTTCGCAGCGTCCGGATATCCGGCCTACTGACGTTCGAAGGAGCCACCCTAAGCGGTGGTGGAAGCGCCCTGACCTGCACACTGATGCAGGCAGAGGACTTCAACTTCACCCCTGTCACACCGCCGTTGGGAGCAGTTGACCTACGTGGCGCTCAGGTCACTTTGCTCTGTGACACAGATCAGAGCTGGCCGGAGAGGGTGCATCTGGAAGGCTTTGTCTACGGCTCCATCCGTTCCGAGCAGACGTCGCGGAAGAACGATGTCAATCGCCGCCTGGAATGGATCCGTCGCAATCCGGGCTACGTCCCCCAAGCGTACAAACAACTCGCCGACTGGTACCGACAAATCGGCCAAGATGACGACGCCCGCCGCGTACTCCTGGCGAAGCAGCGCCAACGCCGCCGCACGCTGCGTCCGGCCGGACGCGTGTGGGGGCGGCTGCTTGATGCCACTGTTGGCTACGGCTACCGCCCGTGGTTGGCCGGCATTTGGCTTGTTGTGCTGACCCTGCTTGGCACGCTGGTTTTCGGGGCACACGCTCCGACCGCTGTAAAGCCGGGGGAAAGCGCCCCCTTCCAGCCCTTCGTTTACACCCTTGACCTGCTGGTTCCCATCGGCAATCTGGGCCAGCGCAGTGCCTGGTACTGGGCGGACAGCCCTAGTCAGTGGCTGGCCTACACGCTGATCGCCGCCGGCTGGGTGCTCACCACAGCGGTCGTGGCGGGCGTGAGCCGAACTCTGAGCAAAGACTGACAGGGGGCCCGAGCTTGCCCTCAGGGTGGCTATATTCACGAGTAGTGGATTCGGGCACAGATCTTGGGGAGCCATCGCGGAGGGTGATGGCACTGTTCGATTGAGAGCGTCCAAACCCTGGTTGCTCGACCCCTGGGACCTCTCACCGGGGCGGCGGTCGCCCGGTCCGGACACAGCTCATAAAACCTGGACTCCCGGCCGGAAACCATGAGTCCATGGGAGCGGCGCGGGCCGAATCGGTGTGTCGAGGGGGTAGAGGAGGTCTCCCATGCCCAGGCGTGGAGTACGGGTTCCGAGTGGCCGGCTGTGTGCGGGCATCGTGGTCGGGATCGCTGTCGGGCTGCTGACGCTGTGGCTGCTCATGCTCCTCGGGCATGTCCTCTACACCGGGACCGGCGTGTGGGGGTTCTTCCTGGTTGTGGGAGCCGGCGTCGTCGTGGGCTGTGGCGTCGCTTTCGCGCGCCGGGGCGCCGGGATCGGAGCTTCGTGGGGGTTGCTGGCCGCGATCGCGGCCATGTTCTTCTGCGCGGTGCACATGGAATACCTCACCTCCAACGTCCTGCATGACCGGGGCCGGGAGGTCTACGGCCTCATACAGGAGGAGACCGGTTCCACCCTCCCCAACCCGAGAGACGGCACCCCCGGCACGTACACCTATGCCGTCTCCCTCCCGGGAAGCTCACGCCAGCTTGAACTGTCCACGGTGGGGCAGGAGTTGGATACCGGGAAGCAGTACCTGATGACCATCGACCCACAGCGCGATGTCCGCCCCGCCCTCGGCCCGAGGCCCGGCACGGACGTCTTCCACCTCGTCTGGCAGATCATCTGCGCGGTCTTCATCATGCTCTTCTGGCTCGCTGCCGTCGTCGTGGGCTTCGAACCGGACGAAATCGGTTGGTGACCTGCACGGGCGGCGGGCGGAGGG